>CAZQYT010000098.1:0-560 GCA_964597475.1 uncultured bacterium
AGTTTGGTGACATAGATGTAGAAATACCATCTTTTGAATTTAAAAAATTTGGCGGTTTGATTGCTCTTATCATTACTGTTGTCGTCATATTCTTTTCTGTTTATACAGTGGATGCAAATGAAAATGGTGTTGTTTTAAGGCTTGGCAAGTATTCTCATACGACAATGCCAGGATTACATTTTAAAATACCTGTGATAGATCAAGTACATACAGTGCGAGTTGATTATCAATTTAAGGAAGAGTTTGGCTTTAAGACATTGAAAGCTGGTGTTCAAACTGAATATTCAAAGCGCAATTATTATAAAGAGTCTTGGATGTTGACGGGAGATTTAAACATTGCAGATGTGAGATGGATTATTCAATTTAAAATTAAAGATGCTGCAGATTTTTTGTTTAATGTAAGGGATGTTAAAAATACAATTAGGGATGTTTCGGAGGCTACGATGCGTTTGATGATAGGGGATCGTTCATTTACGGAAGTATTGCAGACTGAGCGTGTATCCATTGCTAATAATGCGCAGGTCCACATGCAAAGTATTTTAGATAAGTATGAAACAGGC
>CAZQYT010000098.1:570-5775 GCA_964597475.1 uncultured bacterium
CATTGCAATTAAGATGGTGCAATTGCAATCAGTACTTCCGCCTGATCCTGTATCTGATTCATTTAATGAGGTTATTCGTGCAGAGCAAGAGGAGGAAAAGTTGGAAAATGAGGCAAATCAAGCTTTTAACAAGGAAATATATAGGGCTGACGGTGAAGCTAAACAATTGATTAATGAAGCAAAAGGATATGCTGTAGAGAGAATTAATACGGCGCAAGGAGATGCTACTTTATTTGAATTGATATTAGCAGAATATAAAAAAGCTCCTCAGATTACAAAGGATAGATATTTTATAGAAACAATGAATGCAATTTTAAAAGATATTCCAAACAAGGTGATAGTTGATACTGAGTTGGAAAATTTTTTACCAATGTTGAATTTGAAAAATAAGGAGAATAAATAATGTTAAGAACTTTTTTTCTCATATTGTCATTAGCCATCATTATTGTTGGTTCTAGTTCAATTTATATTATTAATGAAAGAGAACAGGCCGTTGTTACACAGTTTGGTAAGCCTGTTGGTGAAGCGATTACTGAAGCGGGTTTGCATTTTAAAACTCCTTTGATTCAGCGTGTTATTAAATTTGACAAAAGAATTCTTCAGTGGGATGGCTCTGCGAAGGAAATTCCAACGTTTGATAATAAATACATAATCATTGATGCATTTGCTCGTTGGAAGATAAGTGATGCGTTGCAATTTTATAAATCAGCAAAAAATGAAATGCAAGCACAATCACGTTTGGATGATATTTTAGATGGAGCTGTTAGAGATGAGATTGCAAATAGATCCATGGTGGAAATCATTCGTTCTAGTAATAGAGTCATGTCAATTCAAGATGTTGAATCTTCAACTGTTAATGATGATTTAAATAATTTTGAAGATATAATTATTGAAGGTGCAAGGCTGATGATAGTGGAAAGTATTTTAAAATCTGTTTCAAATAAATTGACTGAACTTGACATGGGGATTGAAATAATAGATATTCAATTGAAACGAATCAATTATACACCACAAGTTCAAGAACAAGTTTTCAATAGAATGATATCTGGACAAAATCAGATTGCTGAAAAATATCGAGCTCAAGGTCAAGGTAAAAAACAAGAAATATTAGGTATGCAAGTTCAACGCAAGAAAGAAATTATTTCTGAAGCATATTTAGAGGCACAGCAGATAAAAGGGGATGCAGATGCAAAGGCAACTCGAATTTATGCAAGTGCATATGGAAAATCTCCAGAGTTTTATAATTTCATAAAAACATTGGAAACATATAAAAATACTATTGATTCTTCAACTCAAGTGATTTTATCAACAGATAATCCATATTTGAAATATTTTGGCAATTAATTTTTTTTCCTTCTATGGTTTATTTGATTTCTATTGTATTTCATCATGTAAGATATTTAAAATTATAGGCTTTCATGGGGGTAAAATTTTTGATAGCCTTTTTAGTCAATTTTAATGAGATGGATTGTTGAATTTTAAATGAATAAAATATTACATAAAAGAATGCAATACATTTTCTTTTTTCTTCTCTTTATTTTTTTTAGTTGCACAAAAGAGGTGACTGTTCAAAAAATTGAGAAAACTTCTCGTAATACGCTAGGTAATAATGATCTTGGTAGCGTTAGCCATCACATTGATAATTATTTTTATGATTTAGATGAATCCATGGAAGCTCAATTTTTATATTATAATATTTATATGACTAGAGGTGCAAACACCATTGCTAATGAGTCAGGTTTAAACCCTTATACTGATACATTGAATTTCCGTACTTTGCCAGACTATGTTGTTCAAGATGAGCACTCTCAGGCAACTTCAGAAGTTTTTAAGACGGTTGTGGGTTTGACTCCGGAAAATATAGACCAGTATGCCACGATATATGAAATGGATGAAACTGATTGTACGAAAGATGATTGGTGTAAGGATGTGCTATATGGATGCACGGATGCTACGTATAAAAATAATTATTATAATTCTGATGACAGATGTGTGGGGGCAGATTTAGATGGTGATGGCGTAATTGATGAACCGCAGCCTGCCGATGAAGCTACGTGTACAAGTAATGTAAATTCTCCTGCTACGGCTGGGACTTGGAAAAAAGGTAATGATTGTTCCGAATCTGTTGATGTAGATTTTGATTTTTCTTATTCCATTTCTACGACAACTGGTCAAAACGTTGATTCTGTTCAGTCTCCTGGATCAATTTATAACATTCTTTCTCCTAAGAAGGCCACATTTGAACAATCGTGGATAATGAAGATGGTAGATATATTCGAATACAAGCTGAGGAAACAGGGCATGATAGCGTAACATTGTTTCACAATGATGATTATTATGATCAGCATACTTATATAGGTATTATAGATACAAATAGACACTCTGTAGATGACTTGATGTTTGTTGATAGATTGGAGTGGGGACGGTTTGATACGACATCTCATAGTTCCACCAAGGAAATTACATTGACTCACACATTTAATTATGATGAAGTCCAGGTCTCAGAAAATTCTCCCATGTTTCGAATTAATGGTGATTGCAATCAAAATCAAATACATGATGGTGCAGAATCATACTCTGATTTTGGAAGAGATTTTTGTCCTGACAAGCATGAAACTGGAGAATTTTGTACAGTTGTAGATTTAGATCAAGATGGAGATATTCTTGATGAGTCTCCCTGTAGTTGTGATATGGCTGTAATAAATTCTACTTGGCAAAATGTTGTGTCTAATGCCAATAAGGAGGATTGTATCGCAGCCGGTGGTTATTGGCTTGATTATGGCGCATATGCAAATGAATGTCATTTTGACCCTAATGGTGATAATTGGCGTGATTGTGGTTTTGATAGAATATGTCCTGGGGATGAAGACTATTTTACTGAAGATCAAAATGGTAGTCAGGGTGATGGAAAGGTGGGGACTAATGAAGAGTTTGAAAAAAATGGTCAATATGATTATAATATACAATATTCATTTGGAGAAACGTTCATTGATTTGGGTAATGGAGGACTTGATGACGCAGAATTTTGTTTTAATTTAACACAAGATGATGATGGCAGTCCTACCTGTTCAGGGGCGACTCCTTTTGAGGATAGGAATTGTAACGGCAAATGGGATAATGCAGAAGTTAAGGATAAAGGGAATGGTGTTTGGGATGATGTTGAAAAATTCATAGATGATGGTGATGGCATATGGGAAGAAGGAGAACCGTTATATACATTGGGTGAGTTTTTGCAAAATTTCATTGTAGATTATACAGATCCTCTTAATCCTGTTGCAGTTACAGAATTTGATCTTACAACACAAGTTAAATTGTATTATGAAGAAGAGTCTGTTAGTGATTTTTTAGTAAATAAAGATGTTTCAATTACTTATTCCGAGAGCTTTTATGATATTCATGAAATAATAACCACATATACAAATAAAATAATTGAATACCCTGTCGTTGATGCTTCTTTTGATGATTATTACATTACTAAAACAAGATGGAAGCAAGACATGCTCAGTACTGCATTTGATGAAAATGACATTCAAAATTATGATTATGCAATTGAATATTCTATTCCTGCTGATGAATCTGAATATGGATATGATTATCATATTTTTAAAAAATCAGATAATGGTGATATAATCAAAATGGTTCATCCTGAGTATTTTAAGTATTATGGATATTTTAATGGATTCTCTGAGCTTGATGCAGGTACATGGCAGGAAACATTTCTTTCTGAAGAGGTTTATATAAATACATCAGATGGGTATTTGAGAGCAGGAGAACATATTTATTCGGATACTACGATTGTTACTTCAGTTGCAGATTATTATGTTGAAAATTTATATGAGGTAGAGTTTTTAGAAGATTTTGATAATAATGGAACCATTGAAGTATTAAAAGGTGAGGGTATTTCCATTCCTTTTGCAGATTCAACTTTTCATCATTTTTCAGATCCGGTTGATACCATATGTGTTAATGAATGTGTGCCTACTTATTATGGAAATGATGCTCCCTTTGATAATTGTGAACAAGATTTTTTAAATAATTCTTGCCCTCCTGTAGATACTTTATTGACAAACGTATTTAAAATCACTAAAACAAAAACCATTACAATGATAGGTACTGGATTGGAACTTGGTCTTAGAAATACGATTTGGCTCGGTTCCGCAGGAGAGCTCAAGCCTCTTGGTATTCTTCGCGACATGCTTGAAATGAGGTGGAGTGAGCCTTATTGGAAGGAAAGTGATTCTCAGTGGAGTACGATTTCTCGTCTTGACTTAAGGTCATTAGTTTCAAGTTCGTCAACCGATGGATTGCGTAGATTTTTTAATCCTATTAAAAAAATAGCTTTGGATGAATTAGAGAATGAGTTTGAATTGGATAATGACCCATATAGGGTTAATCCTTCATATGGCATGCATAGAATGAGGTTTGTGCATGCAAGATAGATTATTTAAACTCATTTTGACAATATCTTTATTTTTTTCTAGTCTTTTTGCTGGAACTGAAGGTCAGATTAGAGGGCGAATCATGAACGTGGAAGGTGAACCTCTTATTGGTGCTCAAATTTACATAGAGGCATTGGGCGTAGGTGCTGTGGCTGATGTAGATGGTAATTACATACTCATCAACATACCTGTTGGCTCTTATGATGTTCAAGCTTCAATGATAAGCTATAGTACTGCAATTGTATCAAATGTAAATGTCATAATGGATAATTCGATTTGGCTTAACTTTACTATGGAAGTTGAAGCCATAGAAGGTGAAATAATCTATGTAAGTGGAGAAAAAGCCTTGGTTGATAAGGGGGCAACATCAAAAAAAATTACAGTTGGACAAGAAGCTATCGAGGCTTTGCCTATACGTGATGTTTCGGAGCTTTATAATTTACAATCTGGGGTAGTAAAGGTTGAGGGTGGAATGAGGGGTGGTATTCCAGACCATGAAGAGAGAGGCTTGGAGGAGGTTCATGTTCGAGGAGGCAGGTCTGGTGAAATTGCATATCTCATTGATGGGATGTACATACGAAATCCAATTTTTGGAGGCATAGGGAATGGTACTCGTTTAAACTTATTTGCTGTACAAGAATTTGATTGGCAACCAGGTGGTTTTAATGCTGAGTATGGTGATGCCATGTCGGCTGTATCGAATATGCATACGAAATCTGGAGGGGAAGATTTTTCATTTAAGTTTAAATATGAAACAAGTACTGTT
>CAZQYT010000099.1:0-5546 GCA_964597475.1 uncultured bacterium
TGTTTAACATCTGACATATATGATGCCAAACCTAAAATATTTGTCATGTGACTATCATGGCCACAAGCATGAGAAACCCCTTCATTTACAGACTTATAATCACAAGAATTAACTTCTTCTATTGGTAATGCATCTAAATCACATCTAACTATCAATGTGGGGCCTTCATTGTTTCCATAATCACAATAAAAACCAGTTTTCATCGCATCATTTTGAGTGACTTCATAACCCATTTTTTTCATCAAATCTTGACAATATTGAGACGTTCCATGTTCATTAAATCCTACTTCAGGATGTTGATGAAGCCAACGCCTAATTTTAATGATTTCTTGAAAGTTATCATCTAACCATTTATCTAACTTGCTCAACACTAAGTTCCTTTTCTAATTCATTAACATATAATTTTATTATGTCCTTAAAATCATTATTTTTTTCATATTCAATGATTTGCCGAACATATGGAGGTGTATCATTTTCAACTATTTCCACTAAAGCATTTAATTCATTTGCAATTGGTAATAATTTTTCTACCGTATCAATTACCATGCCTTTTAAATTTTGAAGATTACCATTTTCATCAACAATTATATTTGCATCCAAACCATAACGAGTAGCTCGCCATTTATTATCTTGAATTATCCATGGATCCAATAATTCCAATTGACTTCCATCATCATAATGATTTGACAAACCTACAACCAAACATTGAATCAAGGCTGACAAATTCACCATTTCAGAAATTGTTGGAACAGCATCACACACCCTGATTTCAACTGTACCAAACCCAGGATGAGGCCTAATATCCCACCATACTTCCCTTATTGACTGTATTGTATTTGCCTTTTGCAGTGTACGCATGAACTTTTGGAATTCACTATAGTTTTTCAAAACAGGTGGTAAACCCGTGGTAGGCAATCCTTCAAAAATTTTTGTTCTTGTTGAAGCTAAGCCAGTGCACTCTCCATCAAAATAAGGTGAGTTTGCTGATAATCCAATTAAAACAGGAATATATCTAGTCAAACCATTTGTGATTGCTATGGCTTTTTCACCACTCTCTACACCAACATGAACATGTAAGCCTGAAATTATCAACCTCCTTACTGGCCATTGCATTCTTTCTAAAAAATTAACATACCTTTGGGAGTTTGTAATTGTTTGATCTTTCCACTTGGCAAAAGGATGCGTTCCCATGGAAATTAATGAATTACCATCTTTTTCTGCCTGTTCACTAACTTGATGAATTTTTCTTGTCAGATCATCTCTTACTTCATTTACATTTTTACATATTCCAGTATTAATTTCTACAATACATTCCAAAAGCTCTTCTTTTACGTGAATATCATCTAAAAAAGAGTTTAATATGGATGGTGCACCAGGGCATAAATCCAAACTATCATTTGAAATAGTATATAATTCTGATTCTACACCAATTGTCGGGTTAGGAGAAGAATTAAAATATAATTTTTCTTTATCCATGATTACTTTGACATTATCTTGCCAAGAGTTTTCTCATATACATCTGACAATTTCTTTCTTGGAAGGTTAATTAAATCATTAATGACTAAACTATTTGTATCATTAACTCGTCCTATTGTTTGTGTGTGAACATCTAATTTTGTAGCTAGTAAAATCAATTCATGCAATAGGGACTCTTCTATTGTTACGATAATGACTGATTGACATTCACCAAAATCTAATTTTGCACCAAGTCCAGATCTTGAAGAAATCAATGATTCACTTATGTTTACTGCCAATCCACCATCAGAAATATCATGTGCAGATTTAATCAAGCCTTTCTTTATGGCTTCAATGCATAATTCTTGAACCCCCATTTCAAGCTCTAAGTTCAAATGAGGTATGGGACCTTCAACTTTATCATGAATGGTACGCAAATATTCAGATCCACCTAAACTTCCATTTAATGCTCCTAAAGAAATTATAAAATCTCCAGCATCTTTAAACTCCATGGTAGTATTATGGTTAATATCATCAAGGAGTCCTACCATGCCAATGACAGGAGTAGGATAAACGGCAGATTCAGCTGTTTCATTATAAAAACTAACATTTCCTCCTGTTACAGGTGTATTAAAAGATCTACATGCTTCTCCAATTCCTGCTACAGCTTCCTTGAATTGCCAATATATTTCTGAATCTTGTGGATTACCAAAATTCAAACAATTAGTAATAGCCATTGGCTCTGCGCCAGAACACACTACATTTCTTGCAGATTCAGCAACAGCAATCTGACCACCCATTCTAGGATTAAGATAAACATATCTTCCATTACAATCAGTACTCATTGCCAAGCCTTTTTTCGTATTTTTAATTCGAATCACTGCACCATCACCACCAGGACCTTGCACCGTATTTGTACGAACAGTTGAATCATATTGATTATACACAAACTGCTTACTAGTTATGTTTGGAGATGAAAGCATAGTTAACAATACTTTATTATAATCCGATGGCTCATTTATGGATTCAATTGAAAAATTATTTATCTCATTAAAATATGCAGGTTGTTTAGTTGGCATGTCATATTGAGGTGCTCCTCCTCCCAAAACCAATTCTTCAGATGGAATGTCAGCAACCTTTTCTTTACCTTGATACACTTCTAACCTGCCAGAATCCGTTACTTCTCCTATTTGAGTACAATTAAGATCCCATTTTTCAAATATGTCACCAAGTTCTTTTTCAAAACCCTTTTCTATGACTACAAGCATTCGTTCTTGACTTTCTGAAAGCATTATTTCATATGCATTCATTCCAGACTCACGAAGTGGAACCTTGTTTAAATCAATTTTAATTCCAGACTCACCTTTTGCAGACATTTCAGAACAAGAACATGTAATTCCTGCGGCACCCATATCTTGCATTCCAATTAACCATGGCTTCTTAGCCAACTCCAATGAAGCTTCCATAAGTAATTTTTCCGTAAACGGATCACCAACTTGAACATTTGAACGTTTTGATTCTGTCTCTTCCGTTAATTCTACTGATGCAAAAGTAGCACCATGTATTCCATCTCTTCCCGTTTGACTTCCAACAAGGAAAACTGGATTACCACTGCCCTTTGCAATTGCACTTGCCACGTGATTCACATCTACTATTCCCAACGACATAGCATTTACCAAGCAATTCCCTGAATAACAATCTTCAATTACGACTTCTCCCCCTACCGTAGGAATACCCAAACAATTTCCATAATCAGCAATGCCCTCTACTGCATGGTCCAATAAAAAACGATTTCTTGCTCGTTCCAAACTACCAAACCGAAGACTATTCATTGAAGCTATGGGCCTTGCACCCATGGTAAAGACATCTCTCATTATTCCCCCAACACCTGTTGCAGCACCTTGATAAGGTTCAACAGCAGATGGATGATTATGTGATTCTATCTTAAACGCAGTAGCCAATCCATCTCCCAAATCAACCAAGCCAGCATTTTCTTCACCAGCCTCAACCAATAATTTTCCACCTTCACGTGGCAATGTTTTTAACATTTTAATGGAAGATTTATAAGAACAATGCTCACTCCACATAACTGAAAAAATTCCAAGTTCAACATAATTAGGTTCTCTATTTAATATTTTAATTATTTTTTCATATTCATCTTCTGATAAGCCATGTTCCTTTGCTACATCTAAATCAATAATTGGTTCTTGAATCAATTTTTTTCCTTTTAATTAATTTTAATTTTCTTTTGATACTGCATTAGTTATTGACATGGCATACATTTTTTTCTTCTCATCAACAATTGAAATGTGTATCTGATCATTTACGTCCAAGGGGCCATTAACTTCCACCCAAGAACGCATACCTTTTGTAAAATATCCACTAGCTGTAATATGTGTTTTTATGTGTCCCACATTAGTTGACAAATAAAAATCTACATCTTCAGCTGGAAAGAAAAAACGATATTTTTCTGGAACATAAATTCTATTATACATGTTTAGCGTATGTAAATCTTCAGAAATATCCAAATAAATACCATTTATTTCTTCTATCTCATCTGTATTGTCACCCCAAAGTTCTCCCTGAGCAAAACTTGGTTCAGAATGAATACTAATCTCAATATCTTCACCTTCCCTCAAATGAAGAGATTTTGCAATCAAAGCTGGAATTTTTACAAACAATCCATTTTTAATTTTTTCTAATTTTACATGAATCAAACGCATTATAGAAAAGTTACACCCATTTGATGTTAATTAAATAATGTCAATTCATCCACGTTTCCATCTTCAATCTTGACATCTTCTTCAACATCTTTATTTTCCATCAACCAAGAAAAACCACTCATCCTTAAAAAATTACCTAATTTATTTCCCATGGCTTTCCAACCCTTAACGTCTACAAAATCCAATAAATTTTCTTGTTTTGTCTTTTTCTCACCACGTTTAGTGCGATAATTAAATGAAAGAATTGGTGAATCACCAGTCGTTACGAGATTCAATTTCGACCCCCTCTGTTCACTTATGAAACCAAATCTTTTACCTATGCTAGATGTTTCAATCAAAAAACGCTTCACATAATAGGTTTTCGTGCCACCATCATGATGAACTGCCGTAATAACATTTTCCAAATTCAACTTTTCCATTAATTTTATTTCATTCAACTTATAATGATTGGTTAATTCAAAATCCGTCAATTCATAACTACCATCTTCATAAATGACTAGTATTGCATCTTCCGTATTGAAACTACCAAGATAACGACCTTGCTTATCAGTATTCAATCGACCAATGTTTTCATCTAACCAAATGTCTCTGCCTCCCAAAGTAGATTCACCTATTTCCTTTTGAACTATCTTTCTAATTCGATATTTAGAGACAATGTTACCTTTAACAGCTTTACCTTTTATGCTCAATGCAGAAAAATCAAATTCAAACTCTTTTATTCTAGCGTTCACAGATCCATGCAAATGAACCTTGACAATCTCTGCCTCACTATTTGGATTTGCAGTAAAATATGATACCATGGATTTAGTTGTACCTCTTGTCAAGTCATATTCACGATCCCTAATCAAAGATTTGACCGAAAAACGTTTTGCATACGAAATACCAGTTTCACCATCGAAGTAAATGGCATTATAAACCATATGCTCATCATTTTTCTTCCATACGGCGACATGAATGATATCCTGACCAACAAATGTCTTACTAGCAACGGGAGTTACCAAGAATTTTCCATCTTTTCTAAATATTATCACATTATCAAGATCTGAACAATCACATACAAATTCATCTTTTTTAAGACTAGTGCCTATAAATCCATCCTCTCTATTCAGATAAAGTTTTACATTTGCTGCAGCAACTCTTCTTGCCTTGATGGTATCAAATTGAGAAATCTCCGTTTTTCTACTTCGATCTTCTCCATGTTTTTTCAATAATTGTTCAAAATAACGAATGGCATAATCAATCAAATGCTTCAAATCATTTTTAACTTCATCTAAATTTGACTCAATCTTAGCAATCTGCTCTTTTGCCTTGGTTCCATCAAATTTGGATATGCGCTTTATTTTAATTTCCGTCAAACGAATCAAATCT
>CAZQYT010000100.1:0-228 GCA_964597475.1 uncultured bacterium
AAACAACAACAGGAGGCAATGCACTGAAATTTTATTCCTCTCTTAGACTTGACATTCGAAGAATAGCTCAAATTAAAGAAGGTGATCAAGTAGTTGGCAATAGAACTCGTGTCAAAGTTGTAAAAAATAAAGTTGCGCCGCCATTTAAAACCACAGAATTTGACATTATGTATGGATTAGGGATATCCTATGAAGGAGATCTTCTAGATTTAGCAGTCCAAGCTGATG
>CAZQYT010000100.1:245-5542 GCA_964597475.1 uncultured bacterium
TTTCATTTGAAAATGAAAAAATAGGACAAGGCCGTGAAAATGCAAAACGATTTTTAGCAGAAAATTCAAAAATATCTAATAAAATTGAAACTGCTGTTAAAGCATTTATGGGATTTGATTCAGAAAATTAAATTAAATCAAATCAATTTCTAGCTTTACTCGAGACTCTCGTCTTTCTTAAATTACATATAATCCTTTGGAGGAAGGAATAATTCATAATTGGAGAATAACATGAAAAAAATATTCATTATTAGTTTTTTAACAACATTTATTTTAGCTCAACAAACTACGTCATATAGTTGGGAAGATGGTACAGGAACCATTTTAGGAAGTTATGGAAATTTATCTGATCCTGAAAATGTTGGTACTACTTCAGGTGTAACACCTTATGATGGGTCACGAATGCTAACAGTATCTGAATCACCCATAGATGGTACTCCTCAGGCATTCATTGCCTGGGTAACTAACATATCCGCAGGTGATGAAATTACAGCATGTTATTATGGATATGACAATACTCCAAATGCATCTCCTTCACTTAGAATTTGGGGGAGTTGGACAGCTAATGATGACATAAACTCATATCAAGGTTCTGCAGATGGAAATAGTGATTATACTGATGGCTCTGGTTGGAGCCAAATTTGTCATACTTTTACTACAGATGTAGAAGTAAATGGCGAAACAACTTGGGATACTGGAGAAGCACTAGCCATACAAGCTAGACTATATAGTAGCACATCTGGATCAGACCCAACAGTTTACTTCCTTGATTTAATAGAAATAACAGCTCCAAATAATGTAATAGTCAATTACCCAGGAGGATCATCTGAAGGATGTACTAATTCAGCTGCTTGTAACTATAATCCATTTGCCACTGAAGATGATGGAAGCTGTATTTATCCAACTACCATGTCAATTTATGACATTCAATATACTGCAGATCAAGGTGAGTACTGTTATGAATCTGATTACTCTGGCACATGTGTAACAACAACAGGTGTAGTAACAGCTGAATCACCTGAATATGATAATTTTTATATTCAAGATGCAAACTCTAGTTCATATGCTGGAATTTATGTTCATAATTATCAAGGCAATGGATCTACTCCTACATTAGGTCAAAATATAACAATTACAGCTTGGGTTAATGAATATTATAGTTTAACTCAACTTATTGATGCTCCGTCATCATCTGTTAATTCATCAGGAAATTCAATAGCGCCAACTAGTATTTCAACAGGAGATTTGGTTGGCTGTACAGAAAATGGTGAAATGGTTGAAGGAATGTTAGTTAAAATTGAAAATGTAATCGTAACTGCACCAAGTAATGAATATGGTGAATGGTATGTAGATGATGGAACAGGTCCTTGTAAAATTGATGATAAAATGTTTGATGGTGAATGGCTAGAGCCTTCTTCTTCTCAAGAATTTCAAAGCATAACTGGTGTTGTAGATTATGCATATAGTGAGTTTAGCATTTTTCCAAGAACAATGGTTGACATAGTCCTTTGTCCAACATGTCCTGTTGCAGATGCAGGAGAGGATCAATTTACTGCTCCTAATTCTTTAGTTACTCTTAATGGATCTAATAGCTACGATCCAAATGGTGACATAATTGCCTCAGAATGGATTCAAACAAGTGGAACTTCCGTAGGTCTTTCAGATGAAGAATCTCTTATTACTACTTTTACAGCACCAAGTTCAAATGGTGATTTAACTTTTGAACTTACAATATATGATAATGATCAAAATGTTGCAACTGACATGGTAACAATATCCGTGGGTACAGGAACTAGCATCGAAGACATACAATGTCCAGAGGATTTAGTACAGGGAAATTATTGTTATGAAACATCATTTGCAAATGAACAAGTAACAACATATGGAATAGTTACACACGTTTTACCAGCAGGACATTCTAGTGAATATAATTTCTTTCTCCAGCAATCAGATACTGAAAATTGTGGGGGCATCTTCATTCGAGATTTTGACATAGCCCCTTCTGAAGGTGATGAAATTATTCTTACAGGTACTGTTAATGAATATTATAGTTTCACTCAAATAAATGATGTCTCTTCATCTTCCATAAATTCTTATAATAATTCCATTGCTCCTTTATCAATTAATACAGGAGATCTTGGAATAGAATGCTCAATGGATGGTGAATCATTAGAAAGCATGCTTGTAAAGGTTACTAATGTAACCATTGAAGATATTGATGAATTTGGAAATATTCAAATAAATGATGGTTCTGGTCCAACATTAATGGATGACTACTATTTTAACGGTAATTGGCCTACGATATCCATTGGTGATGAAATATCTTCAATCATTGGAGTAGTAGGTTACAGTTATAGTGAATTTAAAATATATCCAAGAAAATCAAGTGACCTAGGAGATTGTCCTCCCGGTGACTTAAATGGTGATGGTGGATACAATGTGTTAGACATTGTTGCTTTGGCTAATTGCATTCTTTCTTCAAATTGTGGTGATTTAGAAAATGGATGTGCTGGTGATTTAAATGATGATGGTGGGTACAATGTGTTAGACATTGTTGCTTTAGCTAATTGCATTCTTGCAAGTAACTGCGGTGGCCGTGTAAATGATGCAACTAAAGCTAATTTGATCATGAAGGATAATGCAATATATATACAATCAGATGGATTCATTGGTGGAGTACAAATGACATTAACTCATGATTCTGATTTTAACATAGACATGACAGACAGAGCATTATTTTCTGATTATCTAACTAATAAAAATGAAACGCGCCTATTGGTAATTACACCTGAAACAGATAGATTGTTTAGTTTTAATGGTGAATTTCAAATTTCAGAAATCATTGTAGCTAATACTCAATTTGAAGTTCCAGTAAACTTACCATTGACAACAAGTTTTAGCTTACATGATGCTTATCCAAATCCATTTAATCCAACAACTACATTGAAACTTGAAATGCCGTTGTCGGGTGAAATGAAAGTTGAAGTATTTAATTTGCTTGGTCAATCTGTTGCAACTCTTGCAAGTGGTTACATGGATGCAGGAAAATATGATTTGACTTGGGATGCCTCAAATGCTTCAAGTGGAATGTATTTTGTAAAAGCGCAGGCTGATGGGTTTACAAAAACTCAAAAACTTATGTTAATCAAATAATCATTAAGAAGATTGTTTGAAAAAAATGTTGAGCCTGGTTTATTCCAGGCTCAACATTAAAAAAAGGAAATATGATAATTATCACAAAATTGATGTATGTCACGAAAAATGAAGTAATGAGATACTTAATTTCCTTCTTATTATGATAATAAAAATTAGATTTAAAGTAAAAAAGAAGTAAAAATAATATAAATAAAATGACGAACAGGAGGAAAGAATAATGAAGGAATTCGTTAAACTGTCAATGATTTGCATTTTGCTTTTATCAAGTTTGGTTTTTTCTCATGAGAAAGAACAAATTAAAGCTGATGTAGATCCTACCATAATTCAAGATGGTAAAGAGTATCTTATTAAACATTCTAATGATAATGCAAATTTTCAAAACAATAGAGAAGAAATTATTCTTTGGGAAGAAAATTTTGAAAATGGTGAAAATGGATGGTCATTAGGTTCAGGTTGGGAAATTACTTCTCAGAGTTCAAATAGTGAGTCACATAGTGCTCTTTCTCCTGATAGTGAGGCTAACATGAATAGTACTCATAATTTATTGACTCCAGTTTTATCTTTGGATGCAATTGGTCAAGGTGAAACATTAAATTTCGGATTTTGGCTATGGGATGATCAGCCAGGTTCTTCACAAGTTGATGATCCATCAACTACTGAAGATGAATCGCAATACTTGGCAGATTATTATAGCATTTCAGTACTTGATTTAGCTGCTTTGGCATGGCATTCATCTGAAGAAAATGGAAGTGCCATAGGTGGCTCAGGTGCTAATTTTTGGTGTGCAGATGAAGAGGATGTTGGAGGATATTTAGATAGTTGGATACAATATATGGATACTCCAAGCATATCCGTTGGTTCTGGTGGTAATTTTTCTGCACGTTTATATTTTACCATTGAAAGTCCTGCTGGAGCAGTAGTTTCAGGTTCGTGTACTGATGGATGGGATGCTGCTAATATTCGTATTTCATCAGATGGAGGTGCAACGTGGGATCTTTTGGAAGATAACAATAATCCATATGATTTTGATTGTGGTTATGGTTGGATTTGGAATGATACGGAATATGATACAGGTGGTTCATTGAATCATTTGGCTGCAGGTTGGGGTGGAAACAGAAGTTGGCATGATTTTAATGCTGATTTATCCGCATACGCTGGGCAGGATGTCATTATTCGTTTTGCATTTGGATCTGACCCTGCATATTCTACCATAGATGATAGCAGTATAACTGGATTTCAAGTTGATGAAATTTTAATTGAAGATAGTTCTGGAACATTATATTCAAATGATGGGTCAGACGAGGCCACTGTTTCAGTTAGTGGTGAAGTGTGGGTTGATCAGTTTTATGATTATGGTTCTTGTGCAGATGAACGTCCAGGGTGTGATGGTTGGGAAGAATATTTGCCTGGAATGGCATTTAATGGAAATGTTTTCATGGACATAAGTGATTTTGCTGGAAAAGATGTTGTGTTTCGCATTCAATCAAGATATGATGATACGCAAGAAACTGGAATGGGGCAAGGTTTGTTCATTGATGATTTTAAAATATATAAAATATCAGGTGGAAATTATCCTACACCAAATGATTTAGCCGTAGAGGCTGGAGATGGAGAGGCAATGTTGTCTTGGGCTGATATGAATTCTTCTGGTACTAGTGATTTTATTTTTGATAATGACAATGTTACAAACAGCATTCAAATGAGTACTGAAGGATCTACTGCTTTTGCTGGCGAAAGGATTGACTTGGCAGGTTCTTCAACTGTTAACTCTTTGTCAATTTATAATGTTAATGCTGCTGGAACAACGGTTACCATTGCTGGATTTGGTGCTCTTGGAACTTTAATTACAAATGAGCCTACCTATTCACAAGATGTTGTTTTGTCAAACACTGGTTGGAATACAATTGAAGTGGATGGTTGGAATTTTGAAAATGGCTACATTGTTGGCCATCAATTTAGTTATGACGTATTGGTAGGACTAGATGAATCAGCTGTCCCAAGTTCAAATAGCATGGTTCTTTTTTCAGGAGGAGCATGGGATGCTTGGAGTGTTGCTGGTGCTAGCGTTGGTGATGGTGAGTGGGGTATACGTGCAAACATTAGTTATGAAGGTGCCAATGTAACCTATAACGTATATCGTG
>CAZQYT010000101.1:0-5431 GCA_964597475.1 uncultured bacterium
CACATAAACGTAAAGTGTTAGGGGCTGATTTTCTTAAATTATACATTACTATTTATAAATGAATTTATTTAATAAAATATATCGTTTGAGCTGGTTTGTATTAATGTTAATGTTAATTTTCTTTAATAGAGAAAATATTTATTGGGTCATTATGACATTATGCATTCTTTTTTTTGTTTCAACTATTGCAATATTGCGTGCATTTGAATCACGCAATGAATGGCGTAAATACATTGAAGAAGAAAAATTAGATGATACCATCCCTAAATGATTCATAAAAATCTTTTACTTGAACCTTTGAGGTGTTTGCGCGTCAAAAGTAAATTTAGAATAATAAATGATGAAAAAAAATAATATATGAAACGTTCACTTTCCTTATCATTGGTGATATCGTGTTGCTATTTTTCTTCATGTGTTTATTTTAATACTTTCTATAATGCTGAAAGTTCATATAAAGAAGCATTAATAATCATTGAGGAATCACCTATACTAGAAGATGATAGATTCCCTACTCAAGCTAAAAAACTACTTGGGGAAGCCATAGATAATAGTAAGATTGTTTTGAAAAAATACCCTGAAAGTAAATATGTTGATGATGCGATTTTTATAATTGCAAAAGCATCATTTTTAAGAGGAGAATCTGCCATTGCAGAAAGTTATTTCAAGCAATTATTGAGAGATTATCCTGAAAGTAAATATGTTGAATTGTCAGAAATATGGCTTGCTTATACATTTTTAAGAATGGATTTGGTTGAGGAAGCAAAGAATAAAATGAATTTAATTGTTATGAAAAAACATAAAGATAAAGAAAAAAAATATTTGATATATAATATTTTGGCAGAAATTGCATTAATTGAAGAGAATATGGTGGATGTTTATATGAATTATGAAAAAGCTGCAGAATTTTCACCAGCAACATCAAAGGAAGTATCAATGTATAGCAAGTTAGTATTAATTGCTGAAAAGAATAATGATAAAGTAAAAGCTTCTGAATATTTATTGAGTTTAGCAAATATAGCTCCTGAGGCCATCAGGATAAGTTCTAGGATGAAATGGGTACAATATCAAAGGGAATTAGGTAATTTTGAAGCTGTCAGTTCAGAAATTCAGAGATTGCTTTCTTTGAGTGAATTTTCTTCAGAATACATGCAGTTAGAATTAGAACTCGGGAAAGTATATAAGGCACGAGCTGATAATGAATTGGCAAAAGAAATGTTTGGCATCATGGTAGAAAAATATTCCCAACAAAGAAATAAAGATGAAATGGCTGAAGTTTATTATCACTTAGGCGCCATGGCTCTCATGGAAGATTTTAACATGGATTTGGCAATGGAATATTTTGATAATTCTAAAAAAGCTAAATCAGCTTCTTTTTATGGTCGTGCTTCCAAGGATATGATAACTAAAATTAATCAATATGAATCATTATTAAAATTATATTCAGAAACTATCTCAAATGATAATGAAATGTTAAATCAAAATGATAAAGACATGGAAGAAAAAAAGAATGATGTTAATGTTGATATTGATAGAATGAAGATGAATGAAAAGGCAGGTAATTATCGTTTGGGTGAAGAATTTAATAATAAAACTTTTCCATCTGAAGCCTCAAATCAAAGTTCTAATGATGTTAGGCCAGATTCGCTACTTTTCATGATTGGTGAAATGTTGTTATATGATTTTAATCATAAAGAATTAGCATTCTCAAAATTTAAAATGTTACCAAATGAATATCCAGGCTCACCGTTTGCAGAGCAGTCTTTGTATGTTTTATCCTTTTTTGACATTGAAGGTTCTTGGCTTTCTAATCTTGAGGAAATGTATCCATTTTCGAAATTCTTAAATCCTGATTCCATGCAAGTTGATACTTCCATGGTAGAGGAGATGCAAAAGAAAAGAGATCATGCTTGGTCAATGGCAGAGATTTCTCATATTGATTCTTACATTGAATTTACTCGTTTACATGAGGAATATAATGATACCTTGTCTGGATATATTCGTGCATATGTAAGTGATTATTATTTAAATGACATAAGGCAAACTATTCAAGATTACAAAGATTTCATTGATAATTATCCTGAGCATGGATATTCATCAAGAGTAAATGAGCGTTTAAAAATAATTGAGAAAGATTTAGAAATCCAAAAATCAATTTCTCAACAAGCCGTTGATTATAAGAATGCCATCCAATATTTCAAGAATACGCATGATTTTGATTCTACTAAATTAATGCTAGATGGTGTGATTAGTGGAGAAAAATCAAAATATAGAGAGGCTGCCAATACATTTAATTCCGTTTTACGTAGACATGGCAATATTTCTTCCATGATTCAAAATTTAAAATTGTCTTACAATGGTGGTAAGTTAGATACCACCATTGTAGATACATTGAAAAATAATGATTCTAATATTGATTCATTATTATATGTTATGGGTAATTTATTTTATCATGAATTAGAAATATTAGATTCTGCAAAATTTTATTATGAAAATTTGATTATTGATCATGGAAAATCAAAATATAGGCCAAATGCTTTGCAAAAATTATTTGAAATTAATCAAGATGATAGATGGGCCAGAATTTTATCTAAAGAATATCCTGATTCATCATTCATGAATGATTCAATTTCAGTTCGATTGGCATATGATGTAAATATATTTAATGATGATTTTATTGCAAGCCATGATGATTTGATTAATTCATGTGATGTTTATTTGAATTTTTTCACAAATTCAGAAGACTCAGTTGGTTTGCTAATAGATACAAGTGTTGTGATGATAGATACCTTGATTATTATAGAAAATGATGAATTGGATAAAATTGATGATGGAAAAATAATTGTTAAGAATGATGTTGTTTTGGATACGATCATGGATAATGAACAAAAAGTTGAAAAAGAAGTTGATTTGATAAAATTGGATGAAATAACAATTTCAAAAGATGACATGGAAAATGAAAATATTGAAAAAAATGTAATTAATAATGATGAGCTAGATAAATCATATTATATGGAATATGTTGTGAAAAAAGGTGAAACTTTATATGGAATTGCAGAATTGAAGCTTGGTGATGCTAAAAATTGGTCATTAATTTATGAATGGAATAAAGAGGTGATGGATTTTGATTCTACATTAATTTATCCCTATCAAATATTACAAATAAAAACAGAATTAGAAATTAACGAAAATATTAATGAAAATAAATCTACTTATTTGGTAAAGCAAGGTGATAGTTTATGGGATATTGCGACTAAAGTGTATGGTGATCCATATGCATGGCAATTAATTGTTCATGATAATAAGGTTTTATTTGATGATCCCAATAAAATTATTATTAATCAAAAGTTGATGATTAGGCTTCAATTATGATAAATAAAAGAAATTCTACTTTCCATGAAATTGGTCAAGTAATCTCTAATCTAGAAATAGCATCTGGGATTTTTGAAGCAACAATTGAATCATTTGATATAAGCAAAATTTCAAGGCCTGGTCAATTTATCAACATACTTCCAAGTAGAAAGTGGCAGCAAGTCATGAGACGTCCAATGAGCATTGCGAGTCAAGATGATGGTAGGTTAAGTATAATTTATAAACCAATTGGAGAAGGTACAAAGATAATGGCTGATTGGCGAGAAGGTGAAAAAGTAGATTATATTGGTCCACTTGGAAATTATTGGAAAGGTTTTAAGGATTATTTTCCCATAATAATTGGTGGAGGCGTCGGCATTGCGCCAATTTTAAATCTTCATAATGAATTATTATCAATGGGAATTAATCATGTATTAATAATGGGTGCACGGAATAAGCATGAACATTTTTTAAAACATGATCCAAAAAAAAATAAATTCATGACAACAGATGATGGGAGCTTGGGAATTAGTGGAAATGTGGTAGATGCATTATCTAAAATTTATTCTAATCATGATGGCGATGATGTTAAAATTTTTTCTTGTGGTCCTCCTAAAATGATGGAATCAATCAAATCATTTTCTGATCAATTTGATATAAATTGTGATTTGGCATTAGAAACCATAATGGCATGTGGCATTGGGATTTGCCAAGGTTGCTCTGTAGAAAAAAAGATATCTTCTGATTTGGAACATACATATCGCAATAAATATTCTTTAGCATGCATGGATGGCCCAATTTTTTCTAGTAAGGAGATCATGAGATGCGAGTAAAAATACGTGACATAGAATTTTCTTCTCCTTTACTTACTGCAAGTGGAACTTATGGATATGGTCATGAGGTCGAAGGGCTTGCTGAAGTGAATCAATGGGGAGGAATAATTACTAAATCAGTCACTCTTCATCCAAGAGAAGGAAATCCTCCTCCGCGCATATGTGAAACGAGTTCTGGAATGTTGAATTCAATAGGATTGGCTAATCTAGGTGTTGAAAAATATTGTAAAGAAATTATTCCATTTTTAAATAATCTGAATACAAATGTGATCATTAATGTAGCTGGATCACAAATTGAAGACTATTTGCAAACTTTGGAAATGCTAGAATCTACAAATGGGAAACATGTCGGATATGAAATTAATATTTCTTGTCCTAATGTGAAAAAAGGAGGTATGGAATTTGGCGTTAGTTCGGAAATGACTCGAAACCTTACTGCGGAGATAAGAAAGAGGACTGATAGATTATTAATAATGAAGCTTGGTCCAAATGTAACGAAAATTGAAGAGATTGCAGTTGCTGCAGAATCAGCTGGAGCAGATGCATTAAGTGCAATAAATACCCTTGTTGGAATGGCCATTGACATTAATACGAAAACCTCTAAAATTCATACTAATTTTGGCGGTTTGTCTGGTCCTGCAATTAAGCCTGTTGCCATTGCAAATGTTCATAAAATATTTAAATCAGTTAAAATTCCAATCATTGGAATTGGAGGAATTTCATGCATGAATGATGTAGTAGAATTTTTATTGGCAGGAGCAAGTTTGGTTCAAGTAGGAACCATGAATTACATGAATCCTAATATTGGTCCAGAATTAAAGAAAGAACTTGATGATTATTTGAAAAAAGAAAATATTAAGGATATTAAGGATTTGATAGGGGGAGTTAGGTACCATTTTAATTAAAGTTTTCATTTATTTTTTAATGTTGTGTTTTTTTATTAGCTGTACTCCTTCGCCAAGATATCAATCTGGCATTAAATCTTCGGGGTCAATGAGTAAGAAAAATTATTCAAAGAAGATAAAAAGTAAGAAAAAGAAATTTGATAAATCAAAGAAAGTGTTTAAGGGCATTTCATCATATTATGGACCAAAGTTCCATGGAAAATTAACGGCAAATGGAGAAATTTTTGACATGTATGGAATAACTGCGGCTCATAAAGAGATTCCGTTTAATACCATTGTGCGTGTTACTAATGAAAATAATGGAAAAACGCAAATCATTAGAATTAATGATAGAGGACCATATGT
>CAZQYT010000102.1:0-5005 GCA_964597475.1 uncultured bacterium
AAAATCACGAATAAAATGCTCTTCTTTCAAAACAAATGATATACGTTTTTTCAAATTAGATGCAGGAATATCCACCCAAGGCTTCTTTGCACTTTGTGCATTACGAATACGGGTCAAATAATCTGCTATTGGATCTGTCATTGCCATTTAATGCTCCTTACCAGCTCGCTTTTCTTACACCTGGGATGTAACCTTTTAATGCCATTTCTCTAAAACAAATTCGGCATAAACCAAATCTCTTATAAACAGAATGAGGTCTGCCACAATTATTACACCTAGTATATTGTCTAGTTGAAAATTTAGCTTTTTTTTGCGCTTTTACAACTAATGCTTTTCTTGCCATTATGCTTTTGCAACCTCTTCTATTTTATTCTTTTTTTTCCTAATAGGCAATCCCATAAGAATCAATAATTCATAAGCTTCTTCATCTGTATGCGCTGAAGTTACAATTGTTATATTCATACCTCTAATTTGATTTACTTTATCATAATCTACTTCAGGAAAAATTATTTGCTCATCAATACCAAAATTATAATTACCTCTACCATCAAAACCTTTTGTCCTTAAACCTTGAAAATCTCTGATTCTTGGAGATGCAACAGAAATAAATCTATCTAAAAATTCATACATTCTAATTCTGCGTAAAGTCACTCTTATGCCTACAGGATCACCTTGTCTTGTTTTAAAATTAGATATAGCTTTTTTTGATCGAGTAACTACAGCCTTTTGTCCGCAAATTGCAGATAATTCTTCTACTCCAGATTTAAGAGCATTTGCATTATCTTTTCCATCACCAACCCCCATATTCAACACAATTTTTTCAATTTTAGGTAAACGCATTACATTAGAAATATTCAATTTAGAAGACAATTCAGTAATAACTTCGCCATGATATTTATCAAGTAATCTATTTTGATATATTTTTTTTTCTTTACCCATAATTAATTAATCACTTCTCCACTTTTTTTAGAAAATTTAACTTTCTTACCATCATCTAAAATTCTAAAACCAATTCTAGTAGGCTGATTTCCTAAAGCCAACATAACATTAGACACATGTATTGCTGCTTCTTTTTCCATTATACCACCTTGAGGATTTTCTTGCGTTGGTCTAGCATGTTTTTTGACCATGTTAAGTCCTTCTACAATAATTTTTTCTTTCGAAGGAAAAACTTTTATAACTCTACCAGTTTTACCAGCATCATTTCCAGAAATTATTTGTACAGAGTCACCTTTCTTTATTTTCATATTATAATACCTCCGGTGCTAAAGATAATATCTTCATGAATTTTTTTTCACGAAGCTCTCTGGCAACAGGACCAAACACACGAGTACCTTTAGGCTCCTGTTGATTATCAATCAATACTGCAGCATTTTCATCAAATCTAATATAAGATCCATCCATCCTGCGAACCTCCTTCTTAGCCCTAACAATAACTGCTTTTGAAATTTCACCTTTTTTTACTACACCGCCAGGCATAGCCTTTTTAACAGTTACAATAATAGTATCACCTAACCGAGCATATCTCCTACCAGTCCCTCCAACAACACGAATACACTGTATTAGTTTTGCTCCTGTATTATCTGCTACTTTTAATTTAGATTCTTGCTGTATCATTTATTATATTAAATTTGTATTGATTTTTTTATCACCTTATTAAACCGCCACCTTTTCAACTTACTTGTCGGCCGACACTCAAGAATGCTCACTAAATCACCAACATGACATTCTCCCTTAGGATCATGTACATAATATTTCTTTGATGATGTTACATATTTTCTATAATTAGGATGTGGCGTCCTTGTATCAACTTGTACTACAGCTGTTTTACTCATTTTTGAAGCTAGTACATTTCCTATCAATTGTTTTCTTTTTGTTTCTGTCAACCTTTATTTCCCCCTAAGCTCTAAATCAAATTCTCTAATTACTGTTTTTATCTGAGCTATTTCTCTTTTCATTGTCCTAATCTTTTGTGGATGTTCCAATTGCTGTAATGATTTTTGAATTCTTAAATTAAGTAAAGCTTCTACATTATCACTTAACTTTATTTCTAATTCATTTTTACTTAATTTATTAAGATCTTTCTTATTCATATTAACTACCCACCTCACGTCTACCCACAGTTTTCGTTTTAATTGGAAGTTTATGAGAACATACACTGAAAGCTTCCATAGCCTCTTTCTCCTCTAAACCATCAACTTCAAATAGAATTCTACCTGGTTTAACAACAGCAACCCAATATTCAGGCGCACCTTTTCCTTTCCCCATACGAGTTTCAGCTGGTTTTTTAGTAATTGATTTATCTGGAAAAATACGAATCCACATTTTACCTGTTTTACCAACTTTTCTTACTCTTCTAGAAATTGTAATTCTAGCAGCCTCAATCTGCCTACTTGTTATCCAGCCAGCTTCCATTGCTTTTAAACCATATGTACCAAATGCAACATAATTACCAGTATTCGCCATTCCTCTACGACGACCTTTTTGTATTTTTCTATATTTAATTTTTCTAGGTGCTAACATAACTTAAATCCTTATGAAATAACCCCATTACTTATCCAAACCTTCACTCCAATCACACCATATGTTGTATGTGATTCAACTGAAGCATAATCAATATTAGCCCTTAAAGTATGCAAGGGAACCTTTCCCTCTCTATATGTTTCAGTTCTTGCAATTTCTGTCCCATTAAGACGACCAGAAATACATACACGAATACCTTCCGCCCCCATACTAATGGTAGATTGTATTGCTTTCTTAACAGCTCTACGATAATTCACTTTTTTCTCTAGTTGTTGAGCAATGTTTTGTCCTACTAATTCAGCTCTTAATCCGGGCCTTTTAATTTCAGAAACATTAATATTAACATCATATCCCATAAATTTTTTCAATTCCTTTTTAAGCAATTCAACTTCTGTTCCACCTCTACCTATGACAATCCCCGGCCGAGCAGTATGAATTGTAATAGAAACTTTCTTGGGAGTTCTAGAAATTTCAATACGAGCTATACTAGCATGATGCAAACGATTTTTTATAAAATTTCTTAAAATAATATCTTCATAAAGCTTTTCTGCATAATTTTTTTCATCAAACCATACAGAATCCCAATCACGATTGATTCCTAATCTTAAACCTATTGGATTTGTTTTTTGTCCCAAACTAACCTCTATTCTCTTTCTGATTTGAAATTACAATTGTCAAATTACTAGTTCTCTTTAAAATTCTAACAGCACGCCCCATTGCAGCAGGCCTAAATCTTTTCATGGTAGGCCCTTGATCAACAAAAGCTTCTTTTATATATAATGAATCTTTATCAATATTTTCCTCTAATTGATAAAAATTACCAACTGCAGAAGAAATAGTTTTAAATATAGCATTTGCAGCTTTTTTATTCATAAAACTCAATTTTGCCAATGCGTCATTAATATTCAAATCTTTCACTTCATCTAAAACAAAACGAACTTTTTTAGATGATTGACGAATAGTCATTTTTGCCCTAGACTCCATACTTTATCCCTTTCTGTCTCCAGAATGCTGTCTAAATATGCGCGTTGGTGCAAACTCTCCTAATTTATGACCAACCATATTTTCAGTTACATAAACAGGAATAAATTTATTCCCATTATGAACAGCAAAAGTAAAACCAACAAAAGAAGGAGAAATAGTTGATCTTCTTGACCAAGTTTTAATAACCTTTTTTTTACCACCTCTATCCATTTCAGAAATTTTCTTTTCTAATTTAGAATCAATGTACGGTCCTTTTTTTAATGATCTTGGCACAGGCTATTTTCTCCTTTTCACTATATATTGATTGGATTTTTTATTTTTCTTTCGAGTCCGATAACCTTTAGTAGGCATGCCCCAAGGAGAAACAGGATGACGCCCTCCTGATGTACGACCCTCTCCGCCTCCATGCGGATGATCGACAGGATTCATCACCACACCTCTGACCTTTGGCCTCCTACCTAACCATCTCGATCTGCCAGCCTTACCAATCACAATACTTTCGTGGCTTTTATTTCCCACCATACCTATTGTAGCAAAACATTTTTCTGAAATCATCCTCATTTCACCTGAAGGTAGCTTTAATGTAACCATGCCAGATTCATTTGCCATAATACGTGCATAAGAACCTGCACTTCTAGCAATTTGAGCTCCCTTTCCAGGTTTTAATTCAATATTATGAACCAATAATCCTTCAGGTATAATGCCTAAGGGCATGGCATTTCCTGTATTAAATGGAATTTCATTATTTAAAGAAGATATGATTTTATCCCCCACTTTCAATCCATCAGGAGCAATAACATACCTCTTTTCACCATCTTCATATTTAGTCAAAGCAATACGAGGAGAACGATTAGGATCATATTCGATTGAAATAATTTCACCAATCATATCATATTTATTTCTTTTAAAATCAATAATTCGATAACGCCTACGATGCCCACCTCCACGATGCCTTGAAGTAATACGACCATGATTATTTCTGCCGCCAGTTTTTCTTAATTCAGTGGTCAGTTTTCTTTCAGGTCTCTTTTTTGTAATTTCTTCAAAGGTAGAAATTGACATATATCTACGACTTGGCGTATCCGGTTTTAATCTTCTAGTAGGCATTTTATACCTCTCCTCCTAAAATATCTATTGAAAAACCATCTTTTAAAGTAATGATTGCTTTTTTCCAACTTGCCCTATTACCACTTGTACGTAAAATATTACCATTACTTCGAATCGTGACATTTTTAAGTTTACCCTTCATATTCAAAGTAGCCACTTTTTTAATTTCAACCTTAAATTTATCTTCTATTGCCTTCTTAATTTCTAATTTATTCGCTGCTTTTTCTACTTGAAAAACATATTTATTTTGTGTTTCTCCAAGGAGGTTTCCTTTTTCACTTAAAATTGGTCTTAATATAATTGAGCCTTTGATAGACATATTAATTAGCTAATTGTTTATTTAATGTATCCACGCCAGCAATTTCCCAAAGTGTATCCAATTTATTTAATT
>CAZQYT010000102.1:5015-5409 GCA_964597475.1 uncultured bacterium
ATGAGAATAATATTATTATCAACTAAATCATATGCAGATGCAGAATCAGCATGAATAACACATAAATTTTTCACATTACGTGATCCTAAAAACAAATTTTCAGAAACATCATCTGACAAAATTGTTACTTTTTTATTTTCAATCTTAAGATTTTTCAATAAAGCAACAAATTCTTTCGTCTTAGATGATTCTAATGTAAAATTATCAATTACCATAAAACTATTCTCTAAAACTTTTTTAGAAAGAATGCTCTTCCTTGCTAAAATTTTAACCTTTCGATTAACTTTTTTTTCAAAATTATGAGGCTTTGGGCCAAATGCTTTAGAACCCCCCACCCTAGATGGATTCCTTATATAACCTATGCGAGAACGACCAGTACCCTTTTGATTCCAAC
>CAZQYT010000103.1:0-5350 GCA_964597475.1 uncultured bacterium
AAAATCAATAGTACTTGAAAAACAATGTATTACTCCAGATGTATTTTTTGTTTGATCAATTCCATTTAAAATTTCATTTTCAGACTTTCTACAATGAATTACGCTGGGTGCATTAAGATGTTTAGCTAATTCAAGTTGCTCTATGTAAACTTTTTTTTGAATGATTGGTTCACTAAAATCATAGTAAAAATCCAATCCAATTTCTCCTATGGCAACAACTTTAGGATGTTGATAGAAATTTTCCAATTCATATAAATATTTTTTTTGAGCTTTTTTAGCTTCATGCGGATGAAATCCACATGTTGCATAAACACATGGAAATTTTTCTGCCAATTCAATACATTCTTCAGATGTATTTAGGTCAACTCCAATTGAAATTATTTTTTCAACACCCTTATCATTTGCTCGTTTAATTACATCATCTATGGAATTTTTATAATCATCATAATAAATATGAGCATGTGTGTCTATGAATTTCATTATTTTATGATACGAGGGAAAGGTGTTTTTCCAGATCCCAATTTCGTCCCTGGTTTAAGTTGGCCTAAAGTCGTATTCAAAGAAGATATGGAGTCACAACCTAAAATATTTAAGATCATTATTGTTTTTTCTGGCATTATTGGATATAAAAGTTCAGTGCTTATTCTTAAAATATCAGCTGATAAAGCCAGTGTTGTAGCGGCATTTCCTCCCTGTGACTTATCTTCCTTTATTGCTTTCCAAGGAGATTTTTTTTCTAAATATGCATTGACTTTTCTAATAATAGAAAATGTTTGTTCAATGGCGTCATGTATTTTCAATGTATCAAAATTATTTTTAACATCGATAGGTATATTTTTAATTTCTGCGATTATTTGCAAATCTATTTCATCATAATTACCACTTTTTGGAATTTTTCCATCAAAATGTTTATTTATTAACATGGTTACTCGATTTACTAAATTTCCATAATCATTAGCTAAATCTGAATTATAACGTTTTATAAAACTTTCCATGGTAAAATTTGCATCCATACCTAATACCATATTTCTCATTAAGTAATAGCGTACTGGATCGACTCCATATTCATCAATTAATTCCATAGGATTGACCGTATTCCCTAGAGATTTGCTCATTTTACTTTCTTCCATTAGCCACCAACCATGGGAAAAAATAGTTTTAGGTAGAGGTATTTTTGCTGCCATTAGCATAGTTGGCCAATATACAGCATGTGTTGTAAGAATATCTTTTGCCATAAAATGAAAATTTGCAGGCCATAGAGAATTAAATTTTTCTTCTTCTTCTTCCCATCCTATTGCTGTAATATAATTTAGCAATGCATCAAACCAAACATATGTGACATAATTTGAATCAAAAGGGATTTCGATTCCCCAGTTCAATCTAGTTTTTGGCCTAGATATACATAGATCATTCAGTGGTTTTTTTAGAAAACCAAGGACTTCATTCCATCGAGTTTTAGGCATAATGAATTGAGGGTGTGTTTCAATATGTTTTATCAATTTTTTTTGATATGTAGACATTTTAAAAAAATAATTTTTTTCTTTTATTTGCTTTATTTCTCTATAATCCCCTTCTTCGGCTTCTTTTTCTGTTATGAATCTTTCTTCTGAAACGGAATATAGGCCTTCATATTCATCTAAATAAATATCACCTTGATTAAATAGTTTTATTAACATGTCTTTTACTTTGGTAGTATGTCTAAATTCCGTTGTTCTAATAAAATCATCATGACTTATATTGAGACGTACCCAAAGCTCTTTAAATCTTTTAACATATTCATCTACATGGTCATTTTCTGATACATTTCTTTTTTTTGCAGCTTCTTGTACTTTTTGTCCATGTTCATCAGTGCCAGTTAAAAAGAAGACATCATCTCCCAACATCCGATGGTATCTAGCTACGACATCTGCTAAAATTGTTGTATATGCATGACCAATATGTGGCTTATCATTAACGTAGTAAAGTGGTGTCGTAAGATAAAATTTTTCCATTTTCAGTTATTCTCTTATTATAATTTATGAATTATATCCTTGGCTATGTTACTTGTATTTATAAAAGGATTTTTATGAAAATATTTTTATTTGTGATCTTAGTCACATTTGATTTAATTAATTCAATAATCGTTTTACCATATAATCCCATGATTGTAAATTTATTTGATTAGGAGGAAAATTATTTTTTATGAATATATTTTTATTATGTTTTGTGTTTTCATCATTTTTATTAGGTGAAAATGATTTTAATTCAGGGCCTTATGGCTCTGAGTATTTTGATATGGCCGGTCCATTTTCAGTAGTTGATTTAAATATGGAGTTAGGAGATATTAATCAAGATGAGATAGTTAATATTTTAGATATTATTGCGACAGTAAACCATGTGTTAGGTTTTGATGATTTTTCAGATGTACAAATTTTACAAGCAGATCTAAATTTTGATGGTTCTATAGATATTTTAGATATTGTTGGTTTGGCTGGTTTAGTTTTAAACCCAGAACCAAGTAGTTGGGATTTTGCATCACAATGGAATGGACAAGAAAGTTATGTGTTTATTACAATTGGTCCTTCAGGAAGCACAACCTTGTGGGATGCATCTGATCTTGATGATCTTTTAGAAGATTCTCCCGATAATGTACATTATTTTTTCTTGTCAAATAGATCTACTTATTTTGCAGACATAAGAGATAAAAAAGGTGAAATAGATGTTATGTTGTTAGGTATGACTGAAGAAGAACAGTCTCATTGGAAAAGTCATTTACATTTTGTCCCTAATAAATGTGATAGTCATGCTGATGAATTTGTTTCAGCTGTTTGCGATGTGCGTGCAATTAGTATCGATCGTTTTCAGCGTTGGCGTGAAGTAGGTTATTTGGGAAACCCTGCTAATTTTTCTGGTACATACATTAGCTATTTATCTCATGAAGTAACATATTTTAATTATGAATTTGAGGTTTTATATGAGCCAGATGCAGAATATGATGAAATAATAGTTTTTGAAAGAGAATATTATACTGGGGGGTGGGCAGCAACCATTTCTCAATTAGTTGATTTTCCAACGGATGAAGCATTGAATGATTATTCAGGCTTAAGTGTTGAATTGCTTAGAGGATGCCCGGATTCTAACATGAATTATAGTGATGCTGGTTGTGATGATTATGATAGAATTGCTCGTATGTATATTTGTAATGAAGATGGATCTGATTGTTATGAAATGGCAAAATGGATAACTCCATTTGATAGACAGCCGCATCATCTTACTGATATAAGTTCATTATCACCAATGTTAAGACCTGGTGGAATAAAAATGATAAAGTTTCAGGAATCAGGCTGGCCAAATAGTTTATTGACATTAAAATTAAGATTATATAAAAACACTGTACCTTCTGATATTTATCCTAAAGAATTCATTCCTGCATGGAATGGAACTGTATTATTTAATCCAGATTATGATGGAAATAGGCCTCCAATTATTTTTGAAGTTCCTAGTTATGCAGAAAAAGTAGAGTTTGTTTCATTAATGACTGGCCATGGATGGGGAAGTGCTGGTTGTTATAATTGTGCTGAATTTTGTAATTCTAGACATGACTTTATAGTAAATGGTGGTACTGGAGAATTTCAAAAGGCTCATCCTGAAGCTGGGAACAATGATTATTGCATGGAATTAGAAACCATTGTTCAAGGAGTAGTTCCTAATCAATATGGCACATGGGGATATGGCAGGGCTGGCTGGTGCCCTGGAATGGATGTTTCTCCATATATTATTGACATAACGGAATTTATAAGCATTGGAGAGGAAAACATAATTGATTATGATGCTTGTAGAGTTGTTGGAAATAATTGTGTTACTCCACCAATTTGTCAAGGAGATGGTTATTGTCCAGAAATTGCAATGGCATCTTATTTGATTATTTCATATTAACACAAAAATATTACTACTGTTCCATAAATGCTTAATAAATTTCATATAATGAAATTTATTGAAAATAGCATTCCTTTGTTTTTTATATTGTTCACTTTTTCTTGTCATCAAAAAGAAGAAGTACATATATCTAATACAATTATGTTTTCAGGAAAATTATATGAATTAAAACAAGATAAACCTTTTAATGGGATTGTATATAATACTTATGGTAATGGAAAAAGAGAATACGAAGGTGTCTACGAAAATGGTTTGCCAGACGGGAGATTGATTTATTGGTATGAAAATGGTATAATAAAGCGAGAAGGTGAATTGAAAAAAGGAATTCCAATTGGAAGGTGGAAGGAATATGACTTAGATGGTTCTTTAAAATCACAAGTGGATCATTAAGTAATGTTAGAAAAACGTAGTATCATAAAATGGATATCAATGATTGTATGTACAATTTTAATGTTTGTGTATCTCTGGTTGGTTTTAAAAGTTTTTTAATGAAAAAATGTTTGATTGGCTGACTTTAGAGTGGCTTATGAGTAATTTGGAATGGGTAGTCCTAGGCATGTTTATAACCTTAGGTTTATTACTTCTATTTCCCATTATCATAACAATTGAATTTAGAAAGTTAAATAAAAACAAAAAATTTGATTAATGAAAATCCTCATTATTTTTCATAATTATATAAATGCAAATAATTATTTTATTGATATTTTATAATCAATTAAATTTTAGGATGAATTATTATCATATAATGTCTGTTTATTAATATAATGTCTGAATCTCAGCCAATGAAAAAAAATAATGATGGCAAGGTGTATACTTTGTATTATGCATTTTTTCTTATTCCTTTAATGGTGACTATTTTAGGTGTAATGTTTTTTTTCACCTTTAAAGTTTTGACATATGAAACAAATTCTCCAATGGATTATTTGACTGATGTTCAATATGGTGCTGCTACTAAGAGATGGCAGTCTGCATTTGAACTTTCAAAATTATTGTCCAATCCAGATCTATCCTCTTTAAATGAAGGTTTTCATGCGAGGATGATTTCTGTATATGAAAAAGCCATCCATGATGATCCCTCTGTGCGAATGTATTTGGCTTTAGCCATGGGCAGAACTAAAAATTTAATATATGGAAAAACATTAATTAATGGTTTGGAGGATAAGGACGAAGCTAGTCGTGTGGCAGCAATAAAGGCTTTAGGGAATATTGGTTATAAACCTTCCATAAAACAACTTATTGGCTTTACAAACAAACATAATTCAGTTCAGGAAAGATTATCTGCAACAATTGCCTTGGGAAATATGGAGGATGATTCTGTTATTCCTAGATTAGTTTATCTATTAAATGATGATGAGCCAAATGTACGTTGGGATTCTGCAATTGCATTGGCAAAATTAGAAAATGATTCAGGCGCTAAAATCATAGAAAAACTTTT
>CAZQYT010000104.1:0-5315 GCA_964597475.1 uncultured bacterium
TACCAAGAGTTTTAAATGGTATGGGTATGGCCATTTTATCTACTTCTAAAGGTGTGATGTCGGATAAAAAAGCTAAAATTTTAAATATTGGTGGAGAAGTTCTTTGCCAAGTTTGGTAATGGAGAATTAAGGTAATATGTCAAATATAGGTAAACAGCCAATATTGATACCAGATGGTGTTGAATTGAAAATGGAAGGACAAACGATTTATGTAAAGGGTAAATTAGGAGAATTGAATCAGAAATTTCATACTGCATCAAATATATCTATTGAGGACTCTAAAGTTTTAGTAACAAAAACTTCTAATGAGAGACAGCAGAGAGAATTGCATGGATTAAATAGAGTTCTAATTGCAAATATGATAGAAGGAGTATCTGTAGGTTTTAAAAAGGAATTGAACTTAGTGGGGGTAGGTTATTCTGTGGATGCAAGTAAAGGGGATTTTATAATTTTAAATTTAGGTTTTTCTCATCCTATATATTTTGAGAAGCCTAATGGAATTGATTTTGAAACTCCTAATGCAACAACTTTAATTATTAAAGGAATAGATAAACAGGCTGTAGGTCAGGTTGCTGCTAATATTAGGCAGCTTAGAAAACCTGAGCCTTATAAAGGAAAAGGTATAAAGTATTCAGATGAATTTATTAGAAGAAAAGCAGGAAAATCAATTGGTGTAGGTGAATAATATTATGAAAAATAAAAGTAAAAAATGGAATTTAAAAAGAAAGCGATTAAAATTTCATTTAAAAAATAAAAATATAAATGGCCTTCCAAGGTTAGTAGTTTTTAGATCTAATAGTAATATTTTTATACAATTAATAGATGATAGTGTTAATAAGACAATTATGTCTGTATCAACTATTGATAAGGAAATTAAAAATTTAATTTTAAAAGCTAAGAATAAAATGGAAAAAAGTACAATTGCGGGTAATTGTATCGCAGAAAAAATGAAAAATAAAAAGATAGATAAAATAATTTTTGATAGAAATGGCTATAAATACCATGGTCGTATTAAGGCGGTAGGAGATGCCATTAGGAATGCTGACATTATAATTTAAAGAGGTTGATTTTGAAGAAATTTATTAATCCAACAGAATTAGAATTACAAGAAGAAACGGTTGTTTGTATTAACAGAGTTTCAAAGGCCACTACAGGTGGAAGAGCAATGCGCTTTAATTCTTTAGTTGTAGTAGGAGATGGAAAAGGTCATGTTGGTTTAGGTTTTGGCAAGGCAAATGAAGTTGCATCTGCTGTAAATAAAGCACGTGAAAATGCAAAGAAAACTATGTTTAAAGTTAAACTTATTAATGGTACGATTCCTCATAGAATAGATATTAAATACAGTTCTGTTCGTTTAATGTTGAAGCCGGCCTCTCCTGGTACGGGAATTATTGCAGGAGGGCCTGTAAGGGCCATAATGGAGCAAATAGGGATTTCTAATATTTTATCTAAGAATACTGGTTCGACTAATGCTATTAATGTAGCAAAAGCGGTTGCTTATGGTCTGCAACAATTAAGAGATCCTTTGACGGTTGCGCAACAAAGAGGAATAACTTTAAAGGAATTGTTTACTTAAAATGGCTACTAAAAAAATTAAAATAACTCAAGTAAAATCTGCTATTGGTTATCGTAAACAAGCAAAAGATACTTTAAAAGCACTTGGTATTAAAAAAATGAATAGTAGTGTGGTAAAAGTTGAATCTGCGGCAATTAATGGAATGATTACAAGCATTTCTCATCTTTTAAAAGTGGAGGATGTTAAATAAATGAGTTTATCGAATTTAAAACCTGCAAAAGGGTCAATAAAAAATCTTAAAAGAATTGGCCGTGGAAATGCAACAGGACAAGGAAGAACTGCAGGCAAAGGGCATAAGGGTTATTATTCGCGCTCTGGTACAAAAGATAGATTTCATTTTGAAGGAGGGCAAACACCATTAATGAGACGTCTTCCAAAGCGTGGTTTTTCAAATTATGGTTTTCGTAAAGTAGTTCAAATAGTAAGTTTAGAAAAAATTGCTTCATTAAAAGTTGATAAGGTTGATTCAAATTTACTTTTTGAAAAAGGCTTTATAAAAAATCCTAATGTAATAGTGAAAATTTTAGGAAATGGTGATTTAGAAAAACCTGTTGAAATTATGGCAGATATGTTTAGCAAGTCTGCATTAGAAAAAATAGAAAAAATAGGTGGTAAGGCTATTTATAAATGATAGATAAATTTTTAAATATTTTTAGAATACCAGATTTAAGGAAAAAGTTGATTTTTACAGCACTTTTACTTCTTGTTTATAGATTGGGTGGTAAAGTTCCTATACCTGGAATTGATAAAACTGCTTTAGCATCGATGATGCAGGGCTATGCTAATTCATTATTAGGTTTATATGATATGTTTGCTGGAGGTTTCTTTTCTCAAGCTTCTATTTTTGCTTTAGGTATAATGCCATATATTTCTGCATCAATCATTATACAATTATTGGGTGCAGTAGTACCTTATTTCCAAAGGTTGCAGAAAGAAGGAGAAGAAGGAAGAAGAAAAATCATTCAAATAACTAGATATGGGACGGTATTAATTGCATCATTGCAAGCAACAGGAATGTCGGTTTTCCTTAGCAGCCAATCAACTAATGTTGGTGCTGTTGTTCCCAATCCAAATTTTATTTTTTATTTTGTAACTATTTTAACAATGGTGACTGGTGTGATTTTTGTAATGTGGCTTGGAGAACAAATTTCAGACCATGGGATTGGTAATGGAATTTCTCTCATAATCATGGTAGGAATTATTTCGTTAGCGCCTAGTGTTTTTAGAAGTCAATTAATTCAGATTCAAAATGGTTTATCTAATCCCTTAGAGAATATATTTTTGCTTATGTTAATGTTTGGAGTTACTTTTGTTGTAGTTGCTGTAACTACAGGAGTAAGAAAAATTCCAGTTCAATATGCTAAGCGTGTGGTTGGAAGAAAAGTTTATGGAGGCCAGGCAACCCATATCCCACTAAAAATACTAACAGCAGGTGTTATGCCTATAATTTTCGCACAAGCATTAATGTTTATTCCTAGTACAGTAGCCTCTTTTTTCTCTCAAGGAAATGGTTTTGGAGATTGGCTTCAACGTGTTTTTGCGCCAACTCATATTGTATATTCATTGTTTTTTGCTTTTTTAATTATAATTTTTACTTATTTTTATACTGCAATTGCTTTTAATCCGGTTGATGTTGCAGATAATATGAAAAAACAAGGAGGTTTTATACCTGGAGTTAGACCAGGAAAATCAACTTCTGATTATATTGATAATATTTTAACTAAAGTGACTTTGCCTGCATCTATTTTTTTGGCACTTATTGCAGTATTTCCTACTTTTTTGACAAGTTTTTTTAATGTAGATTTTTCATTAGCAAGTTTTTATGGAGGTACAAGTTTATTGATAATTGTAGGGGTAGCATTAGATACTTTACAACAAATAGAGTCACATTTGTTAATGCGTCACTATGATGGTTTTTTGAAATCAGGCAAAATTAAAGGACGGGATAGAAGAAGGTAAATTTTACCTACTTTAATTACTACGATGATATTTATCCGTAGTGCTGATGAAATTAATAAATTTTCGGAAGCATGCCAAATTGTTAAAGAAACGTTAATTTTTCTTGAAGGTATGGTTCAGCCAGGAATTACTACTTTGGAATTAGATTTGGAAGCGGAATCTTTTATATGCTCAAAAGGTGCAAAGCCAGGTTTCAAGGGTTTATATGGTTATCCTGCTACAATTTGTGTTTCAATTGATGATGAAGTTGTACATGGTCTTCCTTCCAATCGAAAATTAAAAGAAGGTGAATTATTATCTGTTGATGTGGGTAGTTATAAAAATGGTTTTTATGGTGATCATGCAAGGTCTTTTTCTGTAGGTGAAGTTGATCATAAAAAAATACAATTAATGGATGTTACTTTAATGTGTCTTTTGGATGGAATTAAGCAGGCTGTACCTGGTAATCATATTGGAGATATTGGTTTTGCCATACAGACTAATGCTGAATCTCATGGTTATGGAGTGGTAAGGGAGTTAGTGGGGCATGGTATTGGAACTAATTTACATGAGGAACCACAAATTCCTAATTATGGTTGCCCAGGTAAAGGACCGAGAATAGAAGAAGGTATGTGTTTTGCAATTGAGCCAATGATAAATATGGGTTTGCCTGAAGTATATACAAAAAAAGATGGTTGGACTGTTTGTACGAAGGATGGGTTACCATCAGCTCACTTTGAGCATTCAATAACAATTAAAAAAGATGGAGCAGAGATACTAACAAAATAATGGCTAAAGAAGCTGCTATAGAAATTGATGGAGAAATTACTGAAACTTTGCCAAATGCAAATTTTCGTGTAAAATTAGAAAATGGCCATGAAGTTTTAGCTCATGTTTCTGGGAAAATGAGAATGCATTATATTAAAATATTACCAGGGGATAAAGTTAAGTTAGAATTATCGCCATATGATTTAAGTCGTGGTAGAATAACATTTAGGTATTAAATGCCAAATTATAAGGCGACATGGTGTAATAAGAGTGATTTGTGAAAATCCAAAACATAAGCAAAGACAAGGTTAGGAGAATGTAGTGGCACGTATTGCAGGTATAGATATACCAAGAAATAAAAAAATAGAATTTGCACTTCCATATATTTATGGAATTGGTTATGCAAAATCAAAAATAATATTAAAAAATAGTGGTGTAGATCCAAACAAGAGAGTGCACGAGCTATCAGAAGAAGAATTATTAGCAATAAGAAATGCGATAACAGAGGATGTTTCTGTTGAAGGTGAACTTAGAGGTCAAAATTCTAGAAATATAAAAAGATTAATGGATATTGGTTCCTATAGAGGTTTAAGGCATCGTAAAGGCCTACCTAGTCGTGGACAAAATACAAAGAATAATGCGCGAACACGTAAAGGGCGCAAGAAAACTGTAGCAGGCAAGAAAAAAGCTGCTGTATAAGGAGTTAGTTTTGGCTAAAGGACAAGTTAAAAAGAAGAAAAAAATAAAAGTTGATCCCGAAGGCATTGGGTTTATTAAGGCTACATTTAATAATACAATTGTTACTTTGACTGATAAATTTGGCAATGCAATTTCATGGTGCAGTGCTGGAGCATTAGGTTTTAAAGGTTCAAGAAAAAGTACGCCTTTTGCAGCTACTGAAACTGCAAAGAAAGCTGCTGAAGATGCTATGGCTTTGGGCTTAAATACTATAGAAGTTCGTGTTAAAGGGCCTGGTGGAGGTAGGGAAGCTGCAATTCGATCATTACGTGCAACAGGGTTAAATGTTACTTCC
>CAZQYT010000105.1:0-5049 GCA_964597475.1 uncultured bacterium
TTAACGTTAAATTTTTTTTATGAATATCATTTGGAGTTAAATAGGTCCTTAAAGTTTCCTCTAAAATACTAATAGTTAATTTGTCACATCGCATTGCACGATATAAAGGATTTTTATGGATTTTTTTTATTAAACTCTTCTTTCCACAAATCACTCCAGCCTGTGGCCCTCCTAACAATTTATCTCCACTAAAGGAAAAAATACCATTTGCAGACTTAACATATGATAAAACATTAAATTCATTTGGTAAATTAATTTTTTCAAAATTAGCCAAAGCACCACAGCCTAGATCTACTAAAAGTGGAATTCTTTTTTTATTTGCTAATTTTCCAAGTTCAACCAAGGGGACTGTATGAGTAAAGCCTAATACTTTATAATTGCTAGTATGAGCAACCATGATTGCACCAGTGTTTTTATTAATGGCTTTTTCATAATCTTGTAAATGTGTTTTATTTGTTGTGCCAATTTCAATCATTTTGCAACCGGATTTAATAATGACATCAGGTATCCTAAATGAACCTCCAATTTCAACTTGTTCTCCCCTACTAATAATTACTTCTTTTCCTTCTGCCATGGTATTTAACATTAACAAAACTGCAGCCGCATTATTATTAACAACCAATGCAGATTCACTTCCCGTCATAACGCAAAGAAGGTCCAGAATATGCTCATTCCTTTCTCCTCTTTTTCCAGTTATTAAATCTAATTCGATATTAGTATATGGAGAAATTTTTCGCATTACATTTTTTATGATTTCTTCAGAAATAGGTGCACGACCTAAGCCTGTATGTAAAATAATTCCAGTACCATTGATCACACTTTCCATATTTGTCTTAGAAGTTTCCTTAAGAATCTTTTCTATCTTTTCAAATACATAATTTTCAATATTTTTAACATTTATGCCACTCTGAAGTTCAATACGAACATTTTTTAAAATATTTCTAATTTTCTTAACATATAATGAATAAGGTGCATTAGTCATTAAATACTTATATCTATCTATTATATCATCTACTGATGGTAATTGTCTTAGTTTGCTTTTATCTGTCATTTTCTTTCCAATAAAATTAAATTCTAATCATTTGAGAGGAGAATGTCCTCATTTACTTCATCTACTTGCTCTTTATCTAAAAATTTTTCAGCATATTCCTTATAAACATGTTGTTTAACAAAAACATGGAAAATATCTCTATCAATCTCATCATTATTTTTCATCTCATTTAAAATATTCATCGCTTCAGATAAAGTTTTACCTTTTTTATAAGGTCTATCTTTTGCAGTAAGTGCTTCAAAAATATCTGCAATAGCCATTATTTTAGCTTGAACACTCATTTCATCGCCAATTAAACCTTTAGGATATCCTTTTCCATTAATTTTCTCATGATGTCCACCTGCAAATTCAGGAACATTCTTTAATTTTTTTGGATATGGTAATTTTTCAAGCATATCTATTGTTATATCAATATGTTTATTAATAATATCTCTTTCTTCAGGTAAAAGAGTACCTTTTGAAATTTGTAAATTTCTAATATCTGATTCATCTAAAAGTGACATTTTTTTTCCATTTAATACCAATTCTTGTCTACCTATTTCTTTTACTCTTCTTTTATCAACTTCATCTATAAATTCACTGCCAAAATTAATTTTTTTTAAAAAATTATTCTGAATATCTAATGTATTCATAGATTCATCAAATTCTAATTTAATTTTTTTTAATTCTTTTTCTGAATTATTTTTCTCTATTAAATCTAATTTCTTTTTTAAAAAAATTACTTCACAATCCCTTTTCATCACTTCAAAGCGTGTATTAATCACTTCTATTCTATCTGTAATAGTTTCTAATTTTTTCGCCTTATCTACAATATGAACAGGTGTTACTACTTTACCACAATCATGTAACCAAGAAGCAATATAAAGCTCATAGGCTTCATCTTTAGACAATGAAAAGTCTTTATACTTACCTTCATTAAAATTTGCCATTGCATTTGCTAAACTCATCGCAATCTCAGGTACACGCTCACAATGACCTCCAGTATATGGCGATTTTTCATCAATTGCGCCTGCAATAAGTTTGATAAATGATTCAAATAGATTATTAAGTTCTAAAACTAATTTTTTATTTGTCAAAGCTACGGCACCCTGTGATGCAAGAGACTCTACTAATTCTTCCATTTCTACTGAAAAAGATTGAATTTTTCCACTATCCTTATTAATAGAATTAATTAATTGCATAACTCCAATTGTATTATTCTCATGGTTTTTTAATGGAACATTAAGAAATGATTTTGAATGATAGCCAGTTTTTTTGTCAATTTCAATTGTACCTGAAAAATCAAATTCATTTTCTTTATAAGCATCAGTAATATTTAATGTTTCACCTGTATGAGCAACATAAGTATTAACATTTTTCATATTAGGCTTTCCATTTTTATCAAATAATGAAATGTTTGGAAAATTAATTTTCTCACTTGAAGTTCCACCTTTCATCAAATTCATAGAATCATTATGTAATATTTCAAAATCCATAGTCATCCCATCATCATTTTTCATATACAAAGTTCTACCATCAGCATTTGTTAAATATTTAGCCTCTTCCAAAATAAGTTCAAATATTACATTGATATCATCTTCTCTTGAAAGTGATAAACTGATGTTATTTAATCTTTCAATTCTTTTTTGCAAATAATTATATCTATCTTCTATACTCATAATACCTAATTATTAAATTATTTTCATAAATTCAATTTAATGAATTTATAACATCTTTTTTAAAATTATTGCTAAAAATACTGCCGGTATTAAAAATATTGTCATAATAGGAAAAATATAATTAATAGAAAATATTTCACCAAAATAACCACCAATCATACCTGCTAATGATCCAATACCAAAACTAATCCCTGCAGAAAAACCATATACTGTCCCTCGTTGGTTATTTTCTGTAACATCAGCTAACAAACTATTATTTATGGGTTGAAACATAAAATTAATTGCACCTAAAAAAGCTGTGATAAATATCAATATCCAACCAGAAGTAAATCCCATCATAATCAAAAATGGAATATTTAAACCTACTATGACAATATAAATATTTTTTCTATCATATTTCTCACCTAATATACCCCCAATTAGCTGCCCAAGTACACCTAGAATTAAAATAAAACTGGTTAAAAATCCACTAAATAAAATGGGGTTAAAATTTGTTTCAACTGCTTCTCTAAAATAATAAGGTAAAAAATTAAATAAGCCATGATGTGCTAAACCCCATAATGATGCTATCAACATTATCATTATTTGTGATGAAGAAAATTTAATTTTAATATTTATATTTTTTATTTTTCTATCATTATCATCGTATTTAAATAATAAAAATAATCCAATCATAGATAGGACCAAAAGCTAATCCAATACTTCCAAATACACCATGGTAACTCATAAATTTAGAAATATTAATAGAATTACTAACTATTTTTAAACCAGCGGGGTGATACAACCCTGTAATTAAACCTAATAAACCAAGTCCTACTGCAACCATAAAAAATGTTTGAGAAAAGTATAACCATACTGTGGAAACAAATAAACCAATAAAATATACTAACAACACTTTCTTCTCTCCATAACAATCAACTAAAATTCCTGATGGAAAACTACCTAAACCTAAAAACATAATCTGAATAGTCACCAATTTACCTAATTCAAATAATGAAATAGAAAATTCTTTTTGCAATACAATTAAAATAGCAGGCAAAATCATTGTTATGGAATGAACTAAAAAATGACCAATGCTAGTTATTAAAAATTCATTATAATTTTCTTTAATCATAAACTAGGGCGCAATATAATTTATTTTTTTCATTGAATTCATAGTAAATCTAATATGACCATCATGATGTAATTCCAAGACATCTATTTTTTTTACAATTAGCTTTACAATTGTAAAATTTCCATACCCAGATTCACTATCTAATTTTTCAGGATCACACTTTATATACTTTAGAGGAAAGTTAGGATGCCACTCCTTTAAAATTTCACTTGGTTTAAAAGCACCCATATAGCACTTCCTACTTTGCAAAGGAGTTTTATCCCAATGGACTTTTGATATTTTATTATTATTATTTATAAATGCCTTACATTTTGCCCTAAGTTGAATTTTTCTTTTATTATCATAAAATAAAATTGAACATGAATCATTAAAAGATAATTGTTCAATCTTTGGACTTCTATAATCTGCATTAAAATAAATTGAAAAAGGATTTTTATCTATTTTTCGCAACACAATAGTTCGTAATGAAACTTCATCATTATTAAAAGTAGATAAATAGAAAAAATGATATGGATTTAATGTATTTGAGACCCCATCAATTAAAAATTTAATTTCTCTATTAAAAATTTTTGTTAAATCTTCTTTAGAAATTGTTTTCATACAAATGTTAATAAAAAAAAACCCCCTTAATTGGGGGTCTTAATCATCATTATGATGTTCTCTCTTTAATTCGAGTTGCTTTACCTACCCTATCTCTTAAGTAATAAAGTTTCGCCCTTCTTACTTTTCCTTGTTTTACAACTTTAATAGAATCAATATTAGGTGAATGAAAAGGGAAAATACGTTCTACACCTATTCCACTAGAAATTTTTCTAACAGTAAATGTTTTATCCATTCCATGGCCAGATGAAATCTTAATTACTACACCATCAAAATTTTGAATACGACTTCTTTCTCCTTCTATCACTCTATATCCAACAGATACAGTATCTCCTGATTTGAACTCTGGAAGATCTTTCCTCATATCCTGATATGTTACTTGAAACAATTTATCTTGTTTTTCTAAATAAGCAACCTCGTCAGCTGTTAATTTTTCTGTGGCTTCTTCGGCAGCTTCTTCAGCTGGGGCTTCTTCGGCAGGTTCAGCAACTTCTTCAACTGGAGCTTCTTCTGCAGCTTCAGCAACTTCTTCAACTGGAGCTTCTTCTACAGGTTCGGCAACTTCTTCAGTGGGGGCTTCTTCTGCAGCTTCGGCAGCTTCTTCAGCTGGAGCTTCTTCTACAGGT
>CAZQYT010000105.1:5059-5293 GCA_964597475.1 uncultured bacterium
GATCCATGAAACAATTTTGCTTCTTTTTCTTAATCAGCCCCCTCTTCAGCTGTTTCTTCTTCTGCGGCTGCTTCGGCAGCTTCTTCAGCTGGAGCTTCTTCTGAAGAAGAATTTTTTTCTTCTAACTCATCGTCTTTTTTATCATCTAACATACTATAACTAATATCTTCATAAAAATTATCATCTAAAATAAAATCATTTATTTCATCTTTAAAATAAACCATAAAATCTCCA
>CAZQYT010000106.1:0-5273 GCA_964597475.1 uncultured bacterium
TCTTATTTGCTCTGCCCCTAAGGCACAATTTAGACCAACAGCAAATAAGTTTGCATGTCGAATGGAATACCAAAATGCTTCAACAGTTTGTCCGGAAAGAGTTCTACCACTTGCATCAGTAATAGTCCCGGAAACAAAAATTGGTATTTGTGTTTTCGCTTCAAATTGGAGTTCTTGTATAGCCATTAAAGCAGCTTTACAATTTAATGTATCAAAAACAGTTTCTACTAAGAAAATATCTATTTCCCCATCAAGTAACCCTTTTGCTTGTTCATAATATGCTGTTTTTAATTGATCAAAGGATGTTTTTCTAAATTCAGGTTTATTTACATCTGGACTTAATGAAGCTGTTTGATTTGTTGGACCAATGGCACCTGCAACAAATTGCAGTTCATTTTTTATAGATTTTTTTGCAATTTTAGCGGAAGCTAAATTCATGTCATACACATGGTTTTCTAATTTATAGTCTAATTGAGAAATTGCATTTGCATTGAAAGTATTGGTCTCTATTATATTTGCGCCAGCATCTAAATATGCTTCATGGATTTGTTGAACAATTTGTGGTTGAGTAAGAGATAAAATATCATTATTACCTTTAAGGTCACATGTATGATTTTTAAATAAATCTCCTCTAAAATCAATTTCAGATAGTTTATAAGATTGCACCATGGTTCCCATGGCACCATCCATTATGAGTATTTTCTTTTTAAGAATTTCCGTTATTTTGTTCATAAAATAAAAAATCCAACGCTAAGTTGGATTTTCCATTTTAGCGTGTTGTTTTTTGTCGCAGCAATTAGATTAAATCACGACCTTTTTAATTTACAAATATTTATATATTCTTTAACAAGAGTTTTTAATTTAATGATTCTTCCTTCAATCCTTTTAATAAACTAAAACACATAAAAAGCAGAATAATTGCAAAAAATAATCCAGTAATAATAGATGCTGTTTGCAAAGCAATTAGTCCACCCCCCGCCAAAAGAACAATAGCTACTAAACCTTCAGTTATCGCCCAAAATATTCGTTGAATAGTAGGAGGGTTTGTATTTCCACCAGCGGTGATAATATCTATCACTAAGGAGGCCGAATCTGAAGAAGTTACAAAGAAAGTGATTACTAAAAGAACTCCAAATACACTGGTAATAAAGGAAAGAGGTAAATTATGAAGCATTACAAATAACGCAACTGCAAGATTCTCATTCACGGCATCTACAATACTATATGCTAAAACCATCTCCTGGTATAATGCTGTATTACCAAATATTGTAAGCCAGATAAAAGTAATCAGTGTAGGTGCCAACAATACAGATAATAGAAATTCCCTTATGGTTCGACCTTTAGATATCCGAGCAATGAACATTCCTACAAAAGGGGACCAAGCAATCCACCAAGCCCAATAAAATATGGTCCAATCTTTTTGCCAATTACTTTGTTCACTTGTTTCTATCCAAAAGCTCATTTCAATTAATTGTGAAGCATATTGCCCAATATTTTGTAAGAAACTATGTAATAAATACATGGTAGGACCGCAGAAAAGCACGAAGCACATTAATGTCAGAGCAATTCCCATATTTATTTCACTAAGTCGTCGGATCCCTTTTTTCAGTCCTAAAACAACAGAGATAGTTGCTAAAGCTGTTATAGAAATAATTAAAATTATTTGGGTAAGATTGTTTTCGGGTATCCCGAACAAGTGATGTATCCCTGCATTGATCTGTTTTACACCAAGCCCTAGAGATGTAGTTAGTCCAAACAGAGTAGCCACTGTCGCAGTAATGTCAATAATATTTCCGATTGGGCCATAAATTTTTTCTCCCAACAATGGATAAAATACGGAGCGTATGGTAAGGGGTAATTTCCGATTATAGCTAAAAAATGCTAAGGATAATGCCACCACTGCATATATTCCCCAAGCATGAAGTCCCCAATGAAAGAATGTAAATTGCATAGAAATTTTAGCGGACTCAATCGAGTATCCATCTCCATAAGGTGGAGAAATATAGTGAAAAATGGGTTCTGCAATAGAATAGAATACTAATCCTATTCCCATCCCTGCACTGAACAACATGGAGAACCAAGCCCAATAGGTGAAATCTGGTTTTGCATTTACACCTCCAATACGAATTTTTCCGTACCGACTAAAAATTAGATAGATTGAAAATCCTAAGATAATATTAACTGAAAAAATATAAAACCAACCAGCTTTATTAGCAATAGTAGTTTGGATAGTTTTAAATATATGACTCATTTGATGCAGATTTAGTAAAGTAAATAAAATAAAGCTAAATATGATTAAGATGGATAATCCAAAAACAGTAGGATGAACATTGAGACCTAAATTTTCCGTTAATTTTGTTTTATTCTTCAATTGTGTTTATAAAATTCTATGGGGTTTGGTTTTAAAGGCGTATTACCTAATATATTGTCTGCTGCTTTTTCACCAATCATCAATACAGGTGAATATATATTTCCATTTGTTACGCTAGGCATAACAGAGGCATCTACTACCCATAAGTTTTCAACTCCTTTAACTTTTAAGCTTGCATCTACCACGCTCATTTCATCTGCACCCATTTTGCAGGTGCCGCTAAGATGGTAGGCTGATTCACCTTCTTTGGCAATAAATTTTAAAATTTCTTCATTTGTTTGTACATCTTTTCCAGGGGCAATTTCTTTGCCCATAAATTCAGACATAGCATGGGTCTCAATAATTTTTCTAGCACAATGAATGGCTTCACACCATTCTTTGCGGTCTTGATCTGTAGATAGATAATTGAATTTGAGACTTGGATATTCTTCTGGATTAGAGGATTTAATCTTTATTTCACCCCGTGCATTAGAACTTACGGGTCCCACATGTAATTGGAATCCATGACCTTCATTTGGAGCGGAACCATCATAGCGGATAGCGATGGGGAGGAAGTGGAATTGTAGGTTGGGGTATTTTACTTCATTGTTACTACGAATAAATCCTCCTGCTTCAAAATGGTTAGATGCGCCTGCACCTTTTCGTCTAAAGAGCCAATCAAAGCCAATTTTTGGGGCTCTCCAAGGACTTAAACTAGGATATAGGCTTACGGGTTTTTTACATGCCCATTGTACATACACTTCCAGATGATCCTGAAGGTTTTGTCCTACGCCTTGCAACTCATGAACTATATTAATTCCTAAATTAGAGAGATGCTTTGTATTCCCAATTCCTGATAGTTGTAATAGTTGGGGTGAATTTATGGCACCACCACAGGAAATAATTTGATTGGCATAAATATGTTTTACACCAAAAGAATTTTTTATTTCTACACCAATGGCTCTATTGCCTTTAAATATAATTTTAGTAACTAGTGTTTTGGTTTTTATGGACAAATTTTTTCTATGTTTTACTGGATGAATATATGCACGGGCTGCATTATGACGACGGCTACGATAAATGGTTTGATCAAATTTTCCAAATCCTTCTTGCTGAAATCCATTTATGTCAGACGTAAACGGGTAGCCTGCTTCTTGTGCTGATTTAAAGAAGGCATCAAATAGAGGATTGTCACATTCAGGTGTGGTTAAGTATAATGGGCCATCATTTCCGTGATATTCATCTCTCCCAATTAAGCGACTTTCTAGTTTCTTGAAATAGGGTAAACAATGGGCATAATCCCAATTTTCTAATCCTTTATTATTTGCCCATTTTTGGTAATCTAATGGATTTCCTCTAATCCAAATCATGCCGTTAATGCTACTAGACCCCCCTAACACTTTTCCCCGAGGATGGTATATTCGGCGGTTATTCATAAAGGGCTCTGGATCAGATTCATACCACCAGTTATACATTTTTGAGGTTAGAGGGTAGGTAAGAGCTGCTGGCATATGTAGGCGGAAATCCCATTTATAGTCTAGGCTGCCAGCCTCTAATACCAATACTTCATTAGAAGAGTTTTCACTTAGTCTATTAGCAAGGACGGAGCCTGCGGAACCTCCACCAATGATTATAAAATCAATTGATTTCATTTAGGATAATATTCTTTTAGTTTTCTCAAAGTTCTTTGATGTATCATCTAAATTACATCATTTAATAATTTTTTTCAAAAAAATATTTGAGAATGAGTGTTTCTTTAAGAAAATAAAAAAGCCCTACTTCAGTAGGGCTTTAATTATTATAGATTTTTATTAATTACTTGCTTTCAGATACAGATGCTTTTCTGTAATCTGTAACTATTTTTTTAAATTCTCCGGCAGCTTTGCGTGCACGAGTGCCAGCTGCTTTATTATTATTTTGAGAGAAAGCATTATGATTTTCTTCTAAAGCATTCCATAAATCTTGCATATTATTAAAAATATCTTGAGTTGTTGACATTATTTTCATTCCTATAATTAAGTTAGTATTAACATATATAATTTATAGTGATTATATAAGATATATACTAATGTTATCTTTTTTACTTTCATCCTATTTTACAAGGACTACTTTTTGGGTTTGTGTAAGTATTACAGCCTTTAGTTTAATGAAAAATAGCATCAGAATAATGTACTGAACTGTAACAGAGTGTAAGAGTATGTAACGTCATATAATAAATAAATATAATTAGTATAAATTATATTAAAGCTAATACTGTAAAACATCAATCAAGCTAATCAGGAGGTTCAAATGAAACTAATGAATAAACATATAATTTTCGCATTTCTTTTTTCAAGTTTAAGTGTGTTATATGCACAAGATTGTGAGGATAATGTAGCGGATATATACTCGGCTATTGGTGGTTGTGAGGGAGCTGCAGCACTTGGTCTTAATTGTGCAATGGAATCATATGCAGCAGAATGCCCAGTTACTTGTGATGCGTGTCCAGATGATGGTGCGGTAACTGGCTGTGATCTTCCGGATATGAGTTTATCTATTTTATCCGATGGTTCGGTATTATATAATTCTTCTACAGATATAGGTGGTTTTCAATTTGATGTAGATGGCGTTACTATTACGGGTGTTTCTGGTGGTGATGCAGAAGCAAATGGTTTTACTCTTTCTAATAGTGCAACAACTGCACTTGGTTTTTCTCTAACAGGAGATGTTATTCCTGCTGGATGTGGAACATTGGTTGTTGTAGAATCTGATGGTGTACCAACGGGTTTGTCTGTTATTGTTATGTCCGATCCTTTTGGAGTTGCTTTAGGTTTTAGTTATTATGAAGGTGATGGCAGTCCTGAAGATGTAGATGGATGTACAGATGTGGCTGCATGTAACAATAAAATGGATGCTACTTCAGATGATGGTAGTTGTAAATATT
>CAZQYT010000107.1:0-737 GCA_964597475.1 uncultured bacterium
GACTATGTTGGTTGTGTTACATATATATATTTTTTTTTCATTTATTAATACCTCTTATCTCTGCAATCAAACGAGCTTGATTAATATTTCCCTCATATTCAGCATTCCAAATATTACTCTTATTTATCAACTCATAAAAATATGACAACATCTTTTTAAAGTGATTATCGGGTTCTACTTTTATGCAATCTTTTCCCTTATTTGTTTCAAGGATTATTTTAGCTTCTGTTCCTGGTGGCGATGTAAATATCCTATTCGCTGTTATTTTACCAATACTTCCCCATATTTCAAGATTACATTGGTAATAATTATCAAACCCAAAAGCAATTTCTGAAAACAAATCACCTTTTTTTTGTTTTAAATACGCACCTCCCCAAATATCAATTTCAATATTTTCATCATAACAAAGATTTGAAGCAGACACTTCAATATCATTGCCCAAAATTAGTTGAGATATCTTTATAGGGTATGCACCAGCATCTAATAAAGCTCCGCCGCCCAATTCCTTCTTATATCTTATGTTATTTTTATCCAGAAATGGTGGAAAACCAAAAGAACTCCTTACGCATCGTAGACTACCAATTTTTTTCTTATTTAATAATTCTTGTATTACTTCTAATTGCTTATGAAACCTGAATTGGAAATTCTCAATCAGTGTTAAATTTTTATCAAATGCTATTTTATTTAACCTTTGAACATCGACAAGGGTAGTAGCCAAAGATTTTTCAACCAAAACA
>CAZQYT010000107.1:747-5255 GCA_964597475.1 uncultured bacterium
CCATTTAGCATGCAGAGCATTTTGCAATGGAATATAGATAGCATCTAATTCATTTACATTTAATAGTGATTCATAACTATAATACGCTTTTATATCAAATTTATCAGAATATTGCATTGCCTTTTCCTTTGTCCTACTTGCAATTCCAATAACATTATATTCAGACATTTCTAATAAAGTTGGGATTATAAATTTATGAGCAATATTTGCACAACCAAGAATACCAATATTAATTGATTTCTTCATCACACCTTCTTATAGCCGCCAATAGGCTTCGAGCTTGAATATTGATATAATTGTTAAACATCATAAATGTTTGTATCTGTTGATAAGTCATCCAAATATAATTTGGGGGTAACTTTTCAGGGAATTCATTATCTGCAAGTATAACCATATTTCGATTTTGTTCTCTAAAAAATCGACCACCCTCCTCTGACTGGAGAGAATCTATTATTATTGCATCATTATCTGTTTTTAAAACATATTCCAAAAAGGCAAGTTCATCTTCACCTGTTTCATGGTAATTACCTGTTAAACACTGAACTGTAGGCGCTAATTCAATTAAATCCAAATTACCTGCTTCAACCTTTGCTTGAATTATAAAATGAATTACTCCATTTATTCTTTTTACAACAAATGCAATCAACCCTTTCTGCGCTGATTCTATCATAGGCTGTGTCCAATGGCTTACTTCTCTATTTCCGATAGCTACATCTACGGCAATCACCTTAAAATATTTATTATCCTTGTGGTGGATTTCGTTTTCAGTGATTTCCCAATTTTGTACTTTATTTAGAGGGATTCTCCTAACATCTAAATCATAGGTTGTTTTTTGTTCAGAAATCCAAGATAGTAACTCATTAAATGAAAATAATTCTCCGCTTTCTTTTGAATAACGATTACTAATAGAAGAATAATTTTGATTAATATTAAATCCTGCAATAACTGATCGTGTGTCCATATTTACTATATTATTTTCGCGTATTAAGTCTTTAATTTGATTTAGCGTTAACCAACGATAATTTTCGTTGATATCAAAATCTTCATTGATCGTAATAATCATATTACGGTTTCTTTTTTGTAAAAACCGAGCACCTTGTTCGGATTGAAGTTGATCAATGACAATATGTTTATTATTATCAAGAAAATACTCTAGAAATTCAGGTGTTTTGCCTTTATGCACTTTTGTATAGTTTGATTTTGTTGCTTGCAAAGTTGGAGATAACTGAACATAGTTAATATTTCCTGGTTCTATTTTTCCTTGTAATAAGAAATTTATTTCGCCATCGATTTCTTTTGTTATAATCCCCAGTATACCAACTTCTGGTTGATTAATTATCGGTTGGTGCCACTGACTAATATTTCCATAGTTGGTCTTAACTTGAATTCCATCTATAGAAAAAAACTTACCTGAAACATGTTTCAATATTTTTTTATTTTCATCAAAATACCAATTGCTTAATTCATCAAAATTAATTTTCTTAATTGAAACATTTACAGCATTATTTCTATTTCCAACCCATTCTATTAAACTTTTATTGAGTTTATTGTTTTTATAATTCATACACTGATTAACTGGCAGCTGATAAAATACTTATTAGTTTATCCATTTGAGTATCTTTTTCAAAATTATCTATAGCAAGCAACCTTGCATTTTTGGATATTTTGCTATATTCATCATTTTTTATATTAATGGCTCTATTTATTATAATAGAAAGTTCATTAATATTTTTATTTTCAACACACCAACCATTAAGACCATTTGTAATTATTTGCGATGCAATACCCGTGTTAAAGCTAATGACAGGTGTTCCGCACATTAATGATTCCATGATTGTAAATGGTCCAAGGTCTTCAATAGATGTTGAAATATAATAGTCTGCTATATTATACATGTCAACCAATAAAGGATAAGTGACTTTGTTATAATAGTCGACTTCAAATTTTATATTTGTGTTCAAAACTTTTTTTCCAATAATTATAATTTTAATATTTTGCCTTTCACTTATACTGAGCATCATAAATAGTTTGTTAATACTTTCAATAAAATAGCTGAACCCTTTTCTTTCTTCAACAAGATTTTTTGCAACAAATAATAAGACTGTTTTATTTATATTTTTTGATTTTTCATATTTTTTTCGAAGTTCTTGTTTATCCTTGGGTATAAAGAATTTTTTATCAATACCAAATAATACTTCTTTTATATTTTTTTCTTTAAATAATTTTGATTTCAACACTCTATTACCAATCCATTGATTAGGAGCAAGAATTGTAATATCGCTATGCAACAAATATCTCTGTTTATTTTTCATGATTCTAAAAGACAAATCATTAGAATGGTTACTTATTAATGCAGGGCATTTTCCACAATTATTTTCATATCCTTTACAATCCCAGGTAAAATGACAACCACCAGTCATTGGTGCCATATCTGTTAAATATATAAATACCCTAGCTTTTGTATATTTATTTAATTCATATAGAACTTTTGGATTAATAAATTGTGATGTCCAATAAAAAATAATAATATTGTGATTTCGTTTCACTTTATTAATCAATTTCCTATAATTGTTTATTCTATATATACCTTTATCAAAAAAAATATATTTCTCTATAGTTTTGTATCTAATTATTTTTTTGTAATAATTTTTTATTTTTGAAATAATGTTAGAATATCGAGTTAACTGATAGAAACTAAATTTATTTTCTTCATCAAACGAGCTAAAAAGAGATAAATAATCAGAAACAATACCTCTATCTATAAGAGCACGGTGAATCCTTAACGCAGCTTCATGTGCACCTCCAATATCTGACGTTGCAACATGTAATACTTTCAGCATCTTTCCCTCTTTAGATATATTAATATCTTTTTAATATAATCTGCCTTCATTTCAAATTATTATAGGATTGTATTAGTTTTTTTCAAGCAAATAAGTCCTCAACAATATTATTTTCCATTACTATTATTTGTTCCATATGCCATGAGCGTTTATATTAATTATTTTCTTATACTGAATCAACCACAATATTGAAGGTATAAGTATACAAGCAAAAGAAGCCACAATTACACCTGTTGAACTATAAAATATATTTTGTGAGAATAAAATGCTTAAAGGAATGTTTATGACTATTACAATAAGCGATGCTATCAGTTGAAGTTTTATTTTACCAACACCATTTATAAAACTTACATAAATCATATTAAATGTTAGGACTAAAACAAATAAAGCCATTGATATAGATAATTTTATAGGAATATGTATTTCCTGACCCACCCACATATCATAAACCCAATTAGAAGATAATACCATCAGAATTAATATGACAGGGATTATAAACCAAATTTTTTGAATTGTATTAACCGCATTCTTTATCCAATCAAAATCATTGTCTGTATAAGCCTCTGTAAATGCCGACCAATAAGGTGTTATAATAGCTGTATATCCAATCATTACAATAGAAAAATATTTGTATGCAATGTTATATGGAACTACTTCTTTAGGAGAAAATAAATGTGTAATAATAAAATTATCAGTAGAAAATAAAATCAAAGCCGATATTTGTATCACAAAAAACTTAAATCCCAATCCTGCCACTTCATGTAAATATTCTTTCTTAAATAACCTGATAGATGGTTTAAACTTTTTATAGGTTGAATTAAATGCCAATAAGTTTGCTAAAGCTAAAAGCAAAACGGGAACGACTGAAACAATAAGGCCAAAATATAACAATGAGCTTTTATCTATTTGAGAGAGTATCCATACCAATACTAACACAATTAGTTGCGTAAAAAAATGAATTTTAACTTGAATAGAATGATATTGGTCAGCTTGATAAATAGATACTATAAGTTTTAGGACCAATCTTAATGAAAATAGAGAAAGTAACGCAGGCATCAAGATGTTCAATTCTTTCACTATACTGGTACTAGTATTAAATATAGCCTCCCATTTTATAAAATAATTGACTCCTATAAATAAAACTAGAAGCAGTATACTTATAATGGATAAAGTAATATAAGCGGTACTGACAAAAGCCTGCGCCTCTATTGTATTCCCTAATGTTTTTGCTTCAGAAAATTTATTTCGCAGCCCATTGCCTAATCCAATATCTAAAAAAGAAAACAAGCCGATAAATGAGCTAATTGTTAACCATACACCATAATTTTCAGCATTGAGGTAACCTAAAGCTATCGGAACAATTAAAAAAGAACATGAAATTGCACCAAACTTATATAATGTAATCCTCCCAATATGATTTATTATATTTGTAGTTCTAAAACTAACATTTGATAATTTATTATTTATCATTATGCTTTCATTCTTTCATTGATTCAAGGATATTTCCTAAAAAAGTGCCCTAATCCCCTACAACTATTATGATTTAATATCTATATGCACCCCGAACGAAAGTCACTTTACAATTGCATATGAATGTTTGAAAAATTCATCAAAACTTAAAGATTTATTTATTGAAAAACCTATATCCAGAAACAGACACGAATTTAA
>CAZQYT010000108.1:0-5237 GCA_964597475.1 uncultured bacterium
ATTAATTCTCCAAAATCTCATTAAAGCCTATGATTCTATTTTCAATTTTTCTATTTTTAATTTGACTTCCAGGAAGCATTATGACATTATTTAAAATGGAATCAACAACTAAACAATCCTTGGAAATTGAACAATATTTAAGTTTAGAATTTTTAATATTAGCAGAAAGATCAATTGAATTTAAATCTTGTCTACCAAGCAATATTCTATTTGTAGAAAATACTGTTTCAGGAACTCCACAATCAAGACAAGCATCTATTTCAAAAGAAGAAAATTTATGATTATTATTTATCATTACAGAAAAAGCATCTGTCAATTGATATTCATCTTTGGTTTTAATTGAATGATCAATTAACTGTTTAATGCTTTTTTTAAGAGAATATTGAGAAGTAATAAAATAAATGCCAATTAATGCTAAATCACTTACTGGCTTAGCAGGCTTTTCAACTACACTCAAAACCTCGCTACCAATTAATTCTACAATTCCAAACCTTTCAGGATCTGATACTCTTTTAACGCCTAGACTAGAAATTTTAGATGAAATAAATTTTGAGTAATCTAATTCCAATATGGAATCACCTAAAACAATAAGAACAGAATCCTCAGTGGAATCTAAGCCTAAATAAATAGCATGGCCTAGCCCCAGCTGTTTTTTTTGCTCAATAAACGAAAAATTAACTTTATCATAAATCTTACAAAAATCTTTTACTTGCTCGCCCAAATGACCTATGATCAATGTGATATCATAAATATCAACATCAACTAATTTATCAATTATATGCTGAAGAACAGGTTTTCCCGCTACGGGGAATAAACATTTTTGCAATGACAGTGTATGTGGCTCTAGCCTAGTTCCATGCCCTGCAACAGGAATAATAGCTTTCATCTATTAACGTTTGATTGATTTGTCGTGCTGTTTTTTTACTTGAGAAATAATTTTATCAACAACAACATTTATTGATTTTTCAAAATTATCTGAACTTTCAGTTGCAATAAAATCATTCCCTTTTAAATGCACAATAATTTCAACTTCTTCCCTATTAGACTCTTTAGTTAAAATTATATTGCAATTAATAATTAATGGATTAAATTTTAATATCTTTTGAACTTTTTGAAAAATAATTTCCTTCAAATTTTCTGATGGAGTAAAATGTCTTGATGTTATGTTAATTTTCATAAAAACAAAATATCAAATTGTCAATTCTTTACTACTAAAAGGACCAGCCTTTTCTAAATGAGATACAGAAGAACCATATGTCTTAAAATTAACATAAAATAATTCAGCCAGCATGGCCGCTTGTTTATCATAAGCATGCAAATCATTCCAAGCTTCTCTAGGATTCAATACATTAGAGTCAACGTCATTTAAATATAAAGGATATGATAAATTAAATATAGGTTCAATTTTAAACTCAGATTTTTCTATCGTACCATCTAAGATTGCAGTGATCATTGCACGTGTATTCTGAATGCTTATTCTCTTTGCTCCAGATGAAGCTGAACCGCCAATCCATCCTGTATTTACCAAATAAACTTTAGAATCATGTTGAGCTATCTTTTTCTTTAGCAAATCAGCATAAACCAAAGGATGTTGAGTAAGAAAGGGCCACCATAACATGGGGAAAATGTTGCTTTAGGTTCCGTCACTCCTCTTTCTGTACCAGCAACTTTTGCAGTATATCCACTAATGAAATGATACATTGATTGTTCTGGTGATAATTTAGAAATTGGAGGCAAGACACCATAAGCATCACAAGTAAGAAAAATTATCGTTTTTGGATGATCTCCCATACTTGGCTTCCCTGATGAGAAAACAGAATTTTTTATATGATTTAAAGGATAAGAAACTCTTGTATTCTCCGTTTTGCTCCCATCAGAAAAATCAATAATTCTAGTATGTTTATCATAAACTACATTTTCTAATAATGCTCCATGTCTAATTGCATTAAATATATCTGGTTCATCATCTCTATCTAATCTAATGACTTTCGCATAGCATCCTCCTTCAAAATTAAAAATACCATTATCAGACCATCCATGTTCATCATCACCAATAAGAGGTCTATTAGGATCTGTTGACAAAGTTGTTTTCCCAGTACCGCTCAATCCAAAAAATAATGCAGTTTCTCCAGTTAATTTATCCATATTGGCAGAGCAATGCATGGATAATACACCTTTTAATGGCAACATATAATGTAAAACAGAAAAAATACCCTTTTTCATTTCCCCACCATATTCTGTACCACCTATGATAGCTATTTTTTTTCCCAAATGAAAAAGTATAAAAGTCTCAGAATTCAATCCATGCTTAATATAATCTTCATTAATCACATCACTAGCATTTATAATTGTAAAGTCAGAATGAAATTCACTTTCCTCCCCGTTCAACCTAATAAACATATTATTGCAAAAATGTGCTTGCCATGCTTTTTTTGCAATCACTCTAACATTTAAACGAAATTCTGGATCAGAACCTGCATATCCATCAAAAATATATGTTGTAGAAGAATTACTGTTATAATATTTAATTACTTTATCATAAAGTTCATTAAATATTTTCTCATCAACCCTTTTATTTACAGGGCCCCACCATAAATTTTTATTTGAAGAAGATTCATCAACAAAATATTTATCATTAGGCGACCTCCCAGTATATGCTCCTGTATCTACCATTGTTGCGCCATTCAAACCTATTACGCCTTCATCATTTTTTACAATTTCTTCAACAAGTATCTCAACAGGCAAATTACGTTTAATTTTTTCTGTATCATTTATTCCTAAACTTGATAAATCTATTTTTATTTCCTTCATCATTCTCCTTTATTTTCCATACGGGTGCGCCTGCTTATGAATTTTTTTAAGTTTTTCTGGTTGTAAATGAGTATATACCTGGGTTGATGATAAACTACCATGGCCCAACAAATCCTTTATTGCCATAATATCTGCACCACTATTTAACATGTGAGTAGCAAAAGTATGTCTCAAAGAATGTGGACTTAATTTTTCATTATCTGAAACTTCTCTCATATATTTTTTAACAATATTAAAAATAGTTCTTTGAGAAATATGACTAAGACAACCATTCTTATTTTTTCTCATTGAAGGAAAAAGATAATAATCATCTCCATGCATATTTCTTTCTACTAATAATTTAATATAATTATCCATTGTACTTCTAACTTTCTTAGCAATAATAACAAAACGCTCCTTACCACCTTTACCTCTAATAGAAATTAAACCTTCTTCATATCGAATATCTTTAAAACGAATCATTACTAATTCAGAAATTCGTATACCTGTAGCATAAAATAACTCTAAAATCAATCTATCTCGCAACTCAAACTCCCCATCTCCTTTAGGTAAAATAAGAATTTTCCTCACCTCTTCCAAAGAAAGATAATGAGGTAATTTTTTGGGAACTTTTGGAGTTTTTACTAAAATTGCAATATTTGTATTTACTATTTTATTTTTTAATAAAAATTTATATAAAGATTTAATTGAAGCTAATCTTCTAGCAAGGGTTTTAGCACTTAAACCTTCCTTAGATAGTTGCTGCAAATATGATTGAATGACTTCTTTTTTTAATTTTAGAAATTCCTTATCATCATAACTTTTACAAAATCTAAAATAATCATCCAAATCAAGAGCATAAGCACGAATAGTATGTTTTGAATAGTGACGAACATTCGTTATATAATCTAAAAAATTCTCAATAATATGATGCCTACTATTTTGCATTTTTTAATATATTAATTGCATCAATAAAATCCTTAGGAATTGGAGCAATGAAATTCATATTTTTTTTTGTTTTAGGATGTTTTATTTCTATACTTCTTGCATGAAGTGAAACTCTAGAAATCACTTTATATAACCTATTTATAATCTGAGTATATTTTATATGAAAAGACTTGGCGTTTTTTATGCCACCCCCATAATTAGTATCACCAAAAATAGGATGTCCAATATGCTTAAGATGCACTCTCAATTGATGCGTTCTTCCTGTTTTAGGAAATAAATCAACTAATGAAATAGGAGCGAAATATTCATCTAACCTATAATATGTAAAAGAATCTTTACCAGAATCAGATGTTACAGAAAAAAATTTCCTATCTTTCGGGTGCCTAGAAATTTTTTTATCAATGATACCCTCTTTAGATAATTCCCCCCATACCAAAGCTTTGTATTTTTTCTTAACTTGGCCATCATGGAATTGTTTACTCAAATTTTCATGAAACTGATCTTGTTTAGCAATTAAAATTACACCAGAAGTCTCCTTATCTAATCTATGAACAATACCTGGCCGAGAAGAATCTATCATTGATAATTCATTAAAATGATGCAATAAACCGTTAAGTAAAGTGCCACTATAATTACCGGCCCCTGGATGCACCACTAAACCTGCAGGCTTATTTATGACAGCAAAACAATCATCTTCATAAATTATATTTAAATTCATTTTTTCTGAAGCTAAAGGCATATCATCATCCTTATCTTCAAAACAACATGTTATTGTTTCATTGCCTTGCAATATCAAAGATGATTTGACTTTTTTTCCATCAATGGTAACTTGCCCCATTTTAATATGATATTGAATTTTTGAACGTGAAAAATTTGGTAATTGTTTAGATAGATATTGATCCAATCTAAGTAATGATTGATCTACTATAAATGAAAATGAATTACCCTGTTTCATTAGATAAATCATTTTTTTCTTGAAATGATAATGAATGAATTAAATAAAGAACGATACCAACAGTTACTGCTGAATCTGCGATATTAAAAGTATACCATCTATTCATCCCCAGCCCTATATCAATAAAATCAACTACACCTACATAGTTTTCAACAAAAAAAACTGAACTTCTATCAATGAGATTTCCTATTGCACCACCTAAAATAAATGAAAAAGCTAAAAAAATCAACATATGTTCATTCTGTTCCTGCCAGTGAATATATCCAATAAAAAAAGTTGCAAAAATTGATAATACAGTAATTAATACCACCCAATCACCTACAGAAATACCAAAAGCAATACCTGGATTATTTACATAACTAAATTTTAAAAATGATCCTAAAATTTCTCTACTTTCCCATAGAATAAAATTAGACTTAATCCAATTTTTAGATAATTGATCAATGATAACAATCAATAAAACTGGGAAATATAATTTTACTAACTTCAAGAGGATGCAGATTTACAATTAAAACAACTAGTAGTATGAGGAACTTCCTCCAAC
>CAZQYT010000109.1:0-5132 GCA_964597475.1 uncultured bacterium
GCTGCCAAATTATTAGCAGGTCCATGGAGAGATACACTAAATGCTGCAACAATGCTAAATCAAAGTAAAAATGTTTTTCAAGCAGAAATTGATTCAGCTTGTGAATTAATTGATTTTTTTAATTTCAACTCTCAATTTCTTCAACAAATATGTAATGATCAGCCATTAATATCACCTGATGGAATGCATAATCATTTAGAATATCGTCCTCTTGAAGGTTTTGTTTTTGCAGTTTCACCATTTAATTTCACCTCTATTTCAGGCAATCTACCTACAGCACCCGCCATAATGGGGAATGTATCACTTTGGAAGCCTGCATCAACATCTGTATACTCATCTTTTTTCATAATGAAACTACTTGAAGAAGCTGGATTACCAAGTGGTGTAATCAACTTTATACCTGGCTCTGGTAAAACAATTGGAAATTTAGTAATGAATAATCCTCATTTAGCAGGTGTTCACTTTACAGGATCCACTGAAGTTTTTCAAAATATGTGGAATACAATAGGAAATAATATAAAAGCATATAATTCTTATCCGAGAATAGTAGGTGAAACAGGTGGAAAAGATTTTATCTTAGCCCATGAATCTAGTAATATAGAAAGCTTAGGAACAGCCATGCTAAGAGGAGCTTTTGAATATCAAGGTCAAAAATGTTCTGCGGCATCAAGGTGCTATATACCAAAAACAATATGGAAAAAAGTTGAAGAATTTTATTTAGATTCAGTTAATACGATAAAAATGGGTGATGTAAATAACTTTCAAAACTTCATGAATGCAGTAATTGATGAAAAATCATTTGACAACATATCAAACTATATTAAATATGCTCAAGAGTCAAATGATGCAAAAATAATTTCTGGAGGAAATAACGATAAGGCAAAAGGTTATTTTATTGAGCCAACCTCCATATTGACAACAAATCCAAACTTTAAAACCATGGAAGAAGAAATTTTCGGCCCAGTTCTTTCTATTTATACATATGATGAATCTTGGGAAACAATATGTTCCATAGTTGACAAAACATCTCCATATGGATTGACAGGTGCAATTTTTTCTGAAGATAAAAATGCCATTAATGCTGGTACAAAATTGCTCAGACATTCTGCAGGTAATTTCTACATTAATGATAAACCGACTGGCGCAGTAGTTGGTCAACAACCATTTGGAGGAGGGCGCGCATCTGGCACCAATGACAAAGCAGGCTCAACACTTAATTTGTTAAGATGGATTTCCCTTAGAACAATAAAAGAAACATTTTCTGCTCCAAAATCATATGAATATCCTTTCATGTTAAATGACTAAATAAATGCAAATTGAAATTTATTCTGAAATAAACCCTCTAAAATCAGTTATTCTTCATCAGCCAGGTGAAGAACACTTTTTCATTAATCCAAAAAATTTAAATGAATGGCTTCCTGGAAAGAATAAATTAGTAGACAATCCAAACTATTTACTTTTTGATGATTTAATTAATCCTCAAAAAGCAAAGAAAGAGCATAATTTACTTTCACAGATTATTAAAAAATTTACTGGAGAAAAAAAATGCATCGAATTTACTGATTTACTCTTAGATATATTAAATGACATGGAATTAAAAAAAATGTTATTGAAAGAATGCATTACTTTTGAAAATAATCACTACAATGACAATCTAACAAAATTTAATCTATCTGATTTCTCATCTATGGAAAAACATGAAATACTCCATATTCTTCTAACAGGAAGAGACCCTCATGATTTAGAAAAAAAATACTTCAAACATCCCATACCAAATTTAATTTTCACAAGAGACATTGCTGCCGTCATAGGTAAGACAATTCTTTTGACATGGGGATATAGACAAGTTAGAAATAGAGAAAATATTCTGACAAAATATGTTTTTCAATATCATAACATTTTCAGTAATATAAAAACATATGACTTTAATGCTAAACATCCTGATTTAACAATAGAGGGTGGTGATATTTTAATCCTAAATGAGAAAACAATTTGCATAGGAATGAGTGAACGAACTTCACCTCAATCAATTAATGTATTGCTCCCATTATTTTTTGAAGAAGGATTTCAAAATATTTTTGCAATCGATTTACCAAAACGTCGTTCCACAATGCATTTAGATACTATTTTCAATAGAATAAATAATTCTGAAGCTATTGTTTTCCCTCCATTATTCTTGCAAAGTAGAATAAATCAAGATTTTTTAACAATCAATTGTATTTCACAAGGACAAACTCTTGATGATTGTAAAAAAACAACTCAAAATTTTCTTGAAATTTTAAAAGACTTTAATATCCATTTAAATCCAATCAAATGCGGAGGAGATGAAAAAATCAATCAAGAAAGAGAGCAATGGACAGATGGTGCAAATTATTTTACTCTTTCTCCAGGAGTGATTTTAGGATACGATTGTAATTTTAATACTATTAATGAATTGACAAATGCAGGATATGAGTGCATTGAAGCTGAAAAGTTTTTAAAAAATGATGAATCTTTTAATAAATATTCAAAAATAATGATTTCTATCCCTAGTGCTGAACTATCTAGAGGAAGAGGTGGAATTAGATGTTTAACATTACCCCTAAATAGAGGAATAATGAATGAATGAAAAAACCATTATGGTTGCATTGGGAGGAAATGCATTATCTCCAAAATCGGATGCTGGAACAATTGGAAATCAATTCAAACATACAAAAAACAGTTTAAAATCATTAATGCATTTTGTTAGAAATGACTACAACATTTGTATTACTCATGGCAATGGCCCTCAAGTTGGAGCTGAGCTAATGAGAAATGAAATTGCTGCAAATCAAGTTCCTCCTTTACCTCTTAATGTACTTGTTGCAAATACACAAGGTGCAATGGGCTATATGATTCAACAATCATTACAAAATTCATTATATGATGAAAATTCTAATCGCGAAGTTGTTTCATTCATATCTCAAATGAAAGTTGATAAAAATGACCCTGCAATTAATCATCCAACTAAATTCATTGGAAAAACATATACAAATGAAAATGCACAAATTCTAATTAATAAACATAAGTGGAAAATGAAAGAACAAGAGCCTGAAATATGGAGACGAGTTGTGCCTTCACCAATACCAGAATATATTTTTAATGGAAAATCCATTAAACATCTAGTAGACTTTGGCACAATAGTCATTGCTGGTGGCGGCGGTGGAATCCCTGCCTATAATCAAAGTGACGGAACATTACAAGGCCTTGATGGAGTTATTGATAAGGATATGACCGCTGCACTATTAGGTAGAATTATTAAAGCTCAAGAGTTATTTATTATTACTGATGTAGATAATATTTATTTAAATTTCAAGACTAATTCTGAAGAAATTATTTATGATGCACCTGCAACAGATTTTAAAAATTGGCTTAATGACGGACATTTTTGGCGTGGTAGCATGGAGCCGAAAATTAAAGCTGCATTATATTTTTTAAAACATAATGGAAAAGAAGTCATCATCACTTCCATTAAAAATATTGAAAAAGCCATAAATAAAAAAGCTGGAACAAGAATATTAAAAGATTAAGTTAGGTTTTATATGAAAATACATGAATATCAAGGAAAAGAATTATTTAAAAACGCAGGAGTACCTATTCCTAATGGTTATGCAGCTTTTAATGTCGATGAAGCTATTATGGCATACAATAAACTAAATTCTACTAAAGTCGTCATAAAAGCTCAAATACATGCAGGAGGTCGAGGAAAAGGTGGTGGGGTCAAGTTTGCAAATAACATTGAAGATCTAAAAACATGTGCCAATGAAATTCTTGGAATGCAACTAATAACTCATCAAACATCTTTAGAAGGTCAAAAAGTTCAATGCATTCTAATTGAAGAGGCTTCAGAAATAAAACAAGAGCTCTATGCAGGAATTGTATTAGATAGAAGTAAAGAAAAATATGTTTTTATGGTATCAACTGAAGGTGGTATGGAAATAGAAAAAGTTGCAGAAAAAGCTCCAGAGAAAATTATTAAAGAATGGATTGATCCAGGAAAAAATCTAGAAGCATTTCAAGCACGCAAATTAGCTTTTGCATTGGGATTAAATGGCATACAAGCCAAGCATGCCATAAATGTGTTTTGTTCTCTTTGGAAAGTTTTTAAAAATCATGATTGTGCTTTAATTGAAATTAATCCTCTTGTTATCACTAAAACAGATGACGTAATTGCCTTAGACTCAAAAATAAACTTTGATGACAATGCACTATACAGACAAAATGACATTACAAAAATGAGAGATTTATCTGAAGAAGAACCTCTTGAAGTAGAAGCTGATTCATATAATTTAAATTATATAAAACTTGATGGAAATGTAGGCTGTATGGTTAATGGCGCAGGATTAGCAATGGGTACAATGGACATAATAAAACTTCATGGAGGAGATCCCGCAAACTTTTTAGATGTAGGAGGTATTGCAAACTCTGAAACTGTTTCCCATGGTTTTAAGATTATTCTTTCTGATTCAAATGTAAAAAGCATTCTCATTAATATTTTTGGAGGAATTGTACGATGTGATAGAGTTGCTCAAGGAGTAATTGATGCCCTAAAGCAAACCCATGTTAATATTCCCATCATCATTAGACTTGAAGGAACCAATGCAAAGTCAGCAAGTAATTTATTAAAAAATGCTAAACATGATTTTATTGTAGCAGATAGTTTAGAACAAGCAGCAAAACTAGCTGTAAAAGCTACACAAGGAGAAAATCAATGAGTATTCTTGTAAATAATAATACTAAAGTAATTGTACAAGGTGTCACAGGAAAAGAAGGGAAATTTCATACTCAACAAATGGTTGAATATGGAACAAAAATTGTAGGAGGTGTGACTCCTGGAAAAGGTGGATTAAAAGATGAAAATGATATTCCTATTTATAATACTGTAAAAGAAGCTATTGCAGATACCCATGCCAATACATCTGTAGTTTTTGTTCCACCAGCATTTGCAGCAGATGCATGTCTTGAAGCAATTGATGCTAAAATTGATTTGATAGTATGTATTACTGAAGGCATACCTACCATGGATATGGTTAAGGTAAAAGATGCACTTAAATATTCACATACTAAAATGATTGGCCCTAATTGTCCTGGAATCATTACTCCCGGTGAATGCA
>CAZQYT010000110.1:0-5086 GCA_964597475.1 uncultured bacterium
CAAATTTGGAATATGTTTGCAGGGTCAACTTATTCTGCATATGTATTAATTGATCATAACATGGTAGTTAGATACAAATTTGACATGCCAAACCTATATGATTTTCAATATAATTACATTCCAACCCTCATAGATGCCCTATATGGCTGCATGGACTCTTCTGCATGCAACCATGATCCAAATGCAGGAATTGATGATGGGACATGTGAATATGGAGATGATTGCCTTGATTGTTCTAATTTCAATTCACAATTAGAATGCATGGGAGTACCTAATTGCATGTGGATGGGTGATCATTGCATGGAATCAAATGATGATTGCATGACCTATCAAACAGAGCTGGATTGCATGAGTGCAGGCGGTTGCTATTGGATGGGTGACCATTGCATGGCAGGTGATAGCTGCACAGATCCCATTGCATATAATTATAACCCAATTGCTGATTTATTAGGCCAAGATGATGGCTCTTGCCAATATTCACCTTACATTAATTTTGGATGTACATATACTTCAGCCATGAACTTTGATGATGATAGTAATGTAGATGATGGGTCATGTGAATACGATTTTACAGATCTAAATGGTGATGGAGATGTTAACATCTTAGATATTCTATTTATTGTAAATAGTATCTTATCAACCCCATGACATTCCATGAAATCACTCTAAAAATATATATAAATTACTTTATATAAATCTTATAACTTATATATTTATATGATAATTATTTAAATTATTATTAAGAAAGTATGATGTTAACTAAAAGAATGACATCTACAATGTTCACTAAAGAATCATCATTAAGATCAGCCAAATAATCTACCTCTGCATTTCCCAACACCATGTTAATCATGATGATGATGTCTACTATGTCTAACAAACCATCTCCATTAACATCTCCAGGTTCCAAGCAACTAGTTCCATCGCCATCACATACACCGCATTCATCTGCATAATTATAACTACAATCGCAATAATTATTAATAGGATCGCCATTGCAATCGCATGATCCTTGGGCATATTCACAACTGCCATCATTATTGGTAGCATTTGCATCATAATTGCACGCCCCGCTATCAGTACAACCATAAACAACCTCATTGCCATATCTGGTTCCATCAATTGATGTTGCATTAGTATTTAATGGGTCAAGATAATTATCAATGTAATTCCAAGCACTTGATAATTTGGCATACCCATGATAATAACTTTGAGAACAATAGCAATCAGGTGCAGGCGAACAATAATTAGTATAGATATAACTTGCCATCCCTCTAATTCTTTTATTGGAATCAAAGAAAGGTGAGCCTGACGAACCTGGAATCACACGACCATCACCATACCCAAAATCCCACCAATTTCCACTACTTGACATGCCGTACGCATCATATGAGATTTTTTTTATGTCACCATCAGCATGATGAATTCCTACGACATTATTACCGGGGTTACTTGAAGAACGACTCCATCCCGCATAATACGCACCATATGAACTTGGAATGTCATTATATAATCTTATCAATGCATAATCATTATTATTAAAATTACCTATGGCTAAATTTTGAGTCCCACTCATCGTATCATAATTACCAGAATTATTGCCACTACACGTATTAGACTGATAATTAAAATAAACGACGCTACTACCACCATTGCAATGAGCAGCATATAAAATGTAAGGTGTAAGATCATATGAAGTATTATTTACAATCGCAGCGGAACAAACACCACCACCACCACTTACAAGAACAACGGAATCAACTTGATCAGACCATGCATTTGCTGAAGAACAAGCAACATTGTCATTACAATCTACCCTATCAGCACTTTCCTCTAAATGTAAATTCATCAAATCCAAAAAGTCATGCGTAACAATGCTTAAATGCAATCTTATTTCTTCAATTTCATCATTAGGCACTGTAAGCTCAATAACAACACTTTCGCCCTTAACGACTGCAGTCGCCAAGCTACCAGATGGATTATTATTTTTAGCGTTAAAAGCTCCCATGTACATGGATCTATCCAAACTATAAATGAATAACTTGGAATTTTCCGTCAAATTAAATTCATCAAACATGAACCCCAAGGCTTTAGCACCCATGGAGCGAATACCGATGGTAAAAATTGTTTGATTTGATTCAATTACTTTAATCGCCTCATCCATGACGTCAATGTCAACGGAATATTCATCTGCATAATGCAAAACCATTGGATGTAAATTATTTTCAATTTTCATTGAATGATCCACTTCATGAATTTCAATTTCATTTTGATCAATCAAATATTTAGGCAATCCACCATGTTGAATTTGTGCAAATGAAAATGTGCACATCATGAATAAAAAATTTATAAAGTATATGTTCATACTATCTCCAAATAATAATCAACTTAATATTATGAAAACATATCCATGTTTGACAATAGCTGTAACAAACAGTTACGTAAATGAAAAATTAAATAAAAATTAAATCTTCTTGACATCTTGAAGTCAATCAATTAAAAATTATACCCATGGAAAAACATGACTTTAAAGTAATTTTATGGGATAATGATGGAATTCTAGTAGAGACAGAAAAATGGTATTACGAAGCAACAAGACAAATCATGGAACAAGAAGGAGTTCATTTAACCATAGATGATTACAGACAAACGTTTTTAAAAGAAAATACGGGTGCATGGCACCTATTAAACAATAAAGATGAATCACATATAAGAAAACTAAGAAACCAGCGAAATAGGCTGTATTCTTCACTTCTCAAAACTAAACACATCTTCATGGATGGAATATCAAGCGTACTTCAAAAACTACATGGAAAATATAAAATGGGAATAGTAACAAGTTCACGAAAAGAACATTTTGACATCATCCATGAACGTAATGACATTTTAAATTATTTTGATTTTGTAATCACCTCAGAAGATTTTACACATTCAAAGCCAAATCCAGAGCCATATTTAATTGGAATCGAAAAAAGTGGTCATGAAGCAGAAGAATGTATTGCAATTGAAGATTCAGAACGTGGAGTAATGGCTGCAAAAAGAGCTAATTTATTTTGCATTGCAATTCCAAATGAGATGACTAAAAATAGCAAAATCCATCCATTCAGTTGATTTTCTACCAACCTTACAATTTAATATTTGAACATAAAAATCATGCGCAATTTCAAGATCAGTTACGGGAATGGCTAAATGAAAAGGACGAAGACTCATTAAGATGGATAATTGAAAATGATTTTCTTTTCCACGGCATCACCATGTAAACTTTGATGCACGGGACATGAATGAGCCGCTTTTTCCAACACTTTTCTATCTTGAGTTGAAATGTCAGATTTAAAATGGATGTCAACATGGATTCCAGCTATTCTCCGGGGCTTTTCACCCATGACCTTAGTTACTTTGGAGCTTGTACCCCTAAGGTCAATCTTACGTCTCTCAGCAACAATACCCATAATCGTAAGAATGCAACTTGCAAGTGCTGTTGCCACTAAATCAGTAGGAGAAAATGCCTCTCCTTTCCCATGATTGTCAACTGGAGCATCCGTAATGAGTTCATTTCCTGATTGAAGATGCTTTGCCCTAGTTCTAAGCTCACCTTCATATTCAACAATGATTTGATGCATGATGTTTAAGCAGGAACTGCTGAATCAGCCTTGGATAGATACTCTTTCAATTTACCCATCCCTTCATCAATCTTTTCCATGGGAATACCAGAATAAGCAAAACGAACATATTTTCTATCTTCATTTTCAAGAGGCGTACCAAAATGCTCTCTGGTACAAAATGAAACACCTGTTTCCCTTAAAATTCTTGAACGAAGATCTTCGTATGAAGCACATCCAAGCTTTTCAAAAATCTCCGTAACATCAGGAAAAAGATAAAAAGTTGAATCAGGCACGTTAAATGAAATGCCTGAAATTTCATTAAGATGGCGAGCCAAGCAATCTCTACGTTTTTTTAATTCAGATAAAATCATTTTGGCACCCTCTTGACTGCCAATAAGTGCTTCCATTCCTCCATATTGGATGAAATTATTCGTACAAGATTCATCATTGACAGCTAATTTTGAAAATACTTTCATGAGCTTAGATGGACCAACAGCAGCACCAAGTCGCCAGCCCGTCATGGCATATGTCTTTGAAAATGTATATAAAATCACTGTTCTTTCCAACATGCCAGGAAGTGAAACGATGCTTTTTGACTTTCCTGCATAACGTATGTTATAATATGCTTCATCACTAAGTACATGGAGATCATGCTTCTGAGCCAATGTTGCCATCCATTCCATTTCCTCCATGCTTGATTCACATCCCATTGGATTTTGATAATTATTATAAATTAATAAACGAGTATTGTCATCAATTGAATCTTCTATTTTTTCTCTATCAATTTGAAAACCATCATCAGTTGGAATAAAACCATAAGGCATGGCTTTCCCACCATGAAATTCAATTTGACTTTCATAGATGGGATAACCCGGGTTAGGATATAATACACCTTCACCAGGGTTCATCAAGGCTTGTATGAATTTTGGTATTACAGGTTTACCGCCTGGCTGAATAACCACATTGTCTGCAATCAATTCAATCCCTCTTTCTCTTCCAACTACATCTGCAACAACGTTTCTCATTTCAGGTAAACCTGCTGCAGGATTATACCCTGTCTTACCTTCTTTCATTGCCTTTAATGCTGCATCCATTATATTTTGAGGAGTGGGCAAATCAATATCACCCAAATGAAAAGGATATACTGCATTTCCATTGGCCGCAAATTCAGCTGCATCCAGTGAAACGGAAAAAGCAGTTTCGGTACCAAGTTTATCCAAACGTCTTGCAAAATTCATTTTATTTCATCCTCATTTTTTCTAACAAATCAACAGGAATACTACCTTGAAGTCTTTTAATTCTTTTATCTCTATCAACTGCAAAATCATCTATCCCCTTCATTTGCCAATCTGAAGATAAATGTGCCTCTTCAATCACTTCTTCCAAATTTCCACCATGGCGCCATTTATCATCCCAATCAGCTGAAATGGAATATTCTTCCACCAATGAATGCTTAACCCAGTGTCCCATGTTTCTAATGGAAG
>CAZQYT010000111.1:0-5084 GCA_964597475.1 uncultured bacterium
CAAATAGTGTATAATTCTGATTGGCTTGGTTCCATGGATTTTTCTGATGTCATTAAATTGTCATCAAAATATACGGTTGCACGCATGCTCGAGCGTGATGATTTTACCAAACGGCATAAGGAAGGAGTTCCCATTTCAGTACACGAATTCTTGTATCCATTGGCGCAAGGTCATGATAGTGTTCATTTAAATGCAGATGTAGAACTTGGAGGAACCGATCAGAAATTTAATTTGCTTGTTGGGCGTGATTTGCAAAAAGAAGCAGGTCAAGATCCTCAAGTCATCATTACTACCCCCATTCTTGAGGGGACCGATGGTGTTGAAAAAATGTCCAAGTCATATGATAATTACATTGGTCTTACTGACTCACCTGAAGATCAATATGGTCGTACATTATCCATTCCAGATAATCTCATGTCAAGGTATTTTGAATATGCTACGGAGGTTTCCTCTGAGGACCTTAGATTGATAAATGAGGATTTGGAGAAGGGTCTATCCAATCCTAGAGATTTAAAACGTCGTTTGGCTCGAGAAATCGTATCATTGTATCATGGGGGTGAGGCTGCAATTGATGCCGAAAAAAAATTTGACGCCTTGTTCATTGATAAGGATGAACCTGACGACATGCCTGAATATAAACTAGAGGAATCAGAAAAACTTGTTTTGGTAATGGTAAATGCGGGCATGGTTTCAAGTAATGGTGAGGCTCGTAGGATGATATCTCAGGGTGCAGTTAAGATAAATAAGGAAAAAGTGGATGACATTCATGCCATGATAGAAGAGGGGAATGAAATTGTTATCAAGGTTGGCAAGAGAAAATTTTTAAAGGTCATTGGATGAAAAATATAATACTAGTCATTTGTTTATTGCAATTTTTTGGATGTTTTACTAAATATGGTGTTGTTCTTGAAGAGGAGAAGGTGAATCACATTCCTTCAATGCCTCATGTTAATTATGAATTGAAAAAATATAGAAATGATGTTCCTAAATCCATCATTTTCATTATTGCAGATGGAACTGGCGTTGGTCAATATACAGTTTCATATTATTCAAATGGTCCATTTGCACCTGCAAGATTTGAACATGTTGGTTTAGTTGCAACCCACCCTAATGATGGTAAATGTAGCACTTCATGCAAAAGAGTAACAGATTCTGCTGCAAGCGGTACGGCATTGTCATCTGGATTAAAGACGTACAATGGTGCCATAGGAGTAGATTTAGATACAATGGCTGTAAAAACAATGTTAGAAATGGCTGAGGAAAAGGGTATGTCCACAGGCCTTGTCGCAACTTCGACAATTACTCATGCTACGCCAGCTTCATTTGCAGCCCATGTTGATTACAGGAAAAAAGAACATGAAATTGCAATTCAATATGCGCAACAAGACATTGATGTCATTTTAGGGGGAGGGAAGAAGTTCTGGCCTGATAGTTTGATTGCTCTTTATGAAAGTCGTGGTGGACAATATTTTAATGACATGAATGTATCTTTGTCAGATGACAAGAGAGTGCTTGGTCTATTTGCAGAAAAGGCACTTCCTCCAGTACATGAAGGTAGGTCTCCCACTACTACTGAAATGGCAAAATTGGCAATTGAGCGACTTGATGATAATCCGAATGGTTTTTTTGTGATGATTGAGGAGTCTCAAGAAGATTGGGGAGGACATTCCAATAGCGCAGAGTATATACAGGGTGAAATGAGATCCTTGAATGATCTTATAAATTATGCTTTGGATTATCAGCAGGAAAATCCGGAAGTACTTGTAGTGCTGACTGCAGACCATGAGTGTGGAGGAGTCGCCGTACATGATGGTAAAAACTCAAATCTTGACATAAGATTTACATCTGATTATCATTCTGCTAACATGGTTCCAATTTGGGCTTCTGGTCCTGGCGCTGAGGTCTTTGATGCGTTTATGGACAATACGGAAATTGGGAAACAATTGATTTCTTATATTTTAGATAGATGAAGGATCGTTGGGTAACATCTGTTGCCGTGGCTCCCATGCATGCAAAACCAGCGTTTTCATCAGAGATGGTGAGTCAGTCTTTATTGTGGGATACTATCGACGTTTTAGAGAAAAAAGATAATTGGAATTTAATTAAAACATTGGATGGTTATGAGGGTTGGATGCATTCATTTTACATGCATGCATCTAACGTTTATTTTAATCGAGAAATCATTATCTTTGATAGGAACATGCCTGTTTTTTTCAGAAAAAATGATTTGAATAGCTTGCGAATGGTGATGTCGTTTGGCAGTAAGGTTCCCATTTTAAATGAACATGATGATTTTCTTGAGATTATTTTTCCAGATGAAACTAGTGGCTTTATTATTGATAATCAAATGAAAATGGAAAAAAATAGAAGAAACATAGTGTCTCTATCAAAAAATCTTTTAGGTGTACCTTATTTATGGGGAGGTGCGTCGTCATTTGGATATGATTGCTCTGGTTTTGTTCAGTCTATATTGAAAGCTCTAAATATTTCAATTGCTAGGGATTCTAGTGATCAATATGGAGATGAGAGACTATGTGGAGTTGATTTGAAAGATGCAAAACCTGGTGATTTAATTTTTTTCTTTGAAAATGACAAAATAAATCATGTAGGATTTATTTTAGATGATCATGAGATAATACATTGTTCAGGAGAAGTTAAGATTGAATCTTGTGATAAAAATAATGATGATTACAATAAAGAATTATTTGCAAAAAAACATGCGGCAATGTCAATTGAAAATTTGCTGGAGAATAATGTCAACGTTTCTTAATCGTAGAGTTTTATTATTGAATCAAAGCTATGAACCGATTATGGTTGTGGGTGCAAAAAGAGCCATTATTTTGATTCTATGTGATAAGGTTGACGCTTTGGAAAATTATAAAGAAATAATTCATTCAGCATATTTGAGTTTACCAATGCCTAGTGTAATTAAACTAAGAGAATATGTTAAAATGAAGAGGAAAGAAATTGTATTATCTAGGAAAAATGTCTTAAAACGTGATAACCATGAATGTCAATATTGTGGAAGTCATTCAGTTCCCATGACCATTGATCATGTCATTCCAAAGTATCGTGGTGGAGAAGATACATGGTATAATTTGGTTGCGGCATGCGTAAAATGTAATGTTTCTAAAGGGAATAAAACGCCAAAGGAAGCAAATATGTCATTAAAATTAAAGCCAAGAAGGCCAACCTTGATTTTACATTTGCAAAAATTGGTTAAAGGTTTTCAAGATAATTGGCGTCCTTATTTATTCATGAAGGAGTTAAATTAAATGTCTAAAGATAGAAAACCAATAATGTTGTCTGGCATTCAGCCTAGCGGTCAACTATGTATTGGTAATTATTTGGGTGCATTGAAAAATTGGGTCAATCTTCAAGATACACATGATAGTATTTTTTTGGTTGTAGACATGCATGCTCTTACGGTAAAACAAAACCCTTCTGAATTGAGACAGAGATGTTTCTCTTATGTGGCTCAATATATTGCATGTGGGATTGATCCAGACAAAAGTACGATCTTAATCCAATCACATGTTCCTCAACATGCAGAGCTCATGTGGGTGCTTAATTCTTTGACCTACATGGGTGAATTAAATAGAATGACTCAATATAAGGATAAATCTAAAAAACATTCCATGAACATAAATGCAGGACTTTTTACATATCCTGTTTTAATGGCTTCTGACATATTGATTTATCAAGCAGATTTGGTGCCAGTGGGTGCAGATCAAAAACAGCATCTTGAATTGGCTAGAGATTTGGCAAATAGATTTAACACGGAGTATTCAGATACGTTTACATTGCCTGAACCTTACATCCCAAAAGAAGGTTCTAGAATAATGAGTTTACAAGACCCTACTAAAAAAATGTCAAAGTCGGATGAAAACGCAAACAACATCATTTCCTTGCTAGATGAGCCGAAGGTAATATGTAAAAAAATCAAACGTGCTGTTACTGATTCTGGCACTGAGATTAGGCATGATGAATCTAGGCCAGGATTGTCTAATTTGATTAGCATGTATTCATTAATTACCAATACATCATTTTCTTCAATTGAAAAAATGTATGAAGGTAAAATGTATTCTGATTTTAAGACTGATTTGGGAGATGCCTTAGTGGAATATTTATCACCTTTGCAAAAAAAATATAATGAGTTGATGAGTGATAAAAATTATCTTGAATTAGTTTTAAACAAAGGTGCAGAAAGTGCATTTTTTCGAGCTAGAAAAACATTGTCAAAAGTTTATCGTAAAGTTGGCTTTATTCCTAAAGGCGTCAAATAATGGAATATAAGGTAAAAGTAGACAATTTTGAAGGCCCCATGGATTTACTTTTATTTTTTATTCAGAGAGATAGATTGAATATATATGATATTCCAATATCAGAAATAACTAATGAATTTTTGTCTTATGTTAAAATGATGGATGTGTTGAACATTGAACATGGAGGTGAATTTGTACACATGGCGTCTATGCTCATGAGAATAAAGGCAAAAATGTTATTGCCAGGACCTGCAGATGATGAAGAAGAGATAGAGGATCCTAGAACTGAACTTGTAGAACAACTTCTTGAATATAAACGCTTTAAAGAGGCGGGGGATGATATTCATTTGCTCCATGTTGAGCATGGAAGACATCATTCAAGAGGTTATCTTCAGAAATATGATTTTAAAAAGAAAGGAAGTGCTAATGAAGATTTTTCATTATTTTCATTATCTAAGATATTCCACGAATTAATGGTTACCTTGCCATCTGACCTTCCATATAGCGTTAACATGGATCCAGTGAATGTTGATGAGCAAATCATGTTTGTGATTCAGCAATTTAAAAATTCAAATCGCATGTTTTTCCATGATTTGATTCCACTTCTGAAGACAAGACTAAAAATAATTGTTACATTTTTAGCAATACTGCAAATGTTGCAAGAAAATCAGTTGATAATTGAACAAAATGCACCATTTTCTGACATAGTCTTAATTAAGAAGAACCATGAATTATAAACATTTGTTGGAAACATTGCTTTTCTCCTCACCTGAACCTATTAATCAAAAAAAATTCAATGAAATTTTGGATGTTGATGAA
>CAZQYT010000112.1:0-1578 GCA_964597475.1 uncultured bacterium
AGAAAAATGAATATCATTAATGATAGAATAAATAATATAGAAGATCCTATTACATTCATGTTTAAATCAAGCGCCATCAAGTCTTAAATTAGGCATAGCCTGTAAAGACAACTCGCTATGAAGGCCAAGACTCAACTTATGAAAACCAATCTTGGCAATCATGGCTGCATTATCTGTACAATACTTAATATCAGGAAAATAACATTTAAAATCATTTTTTTTCTCAAGCATTAAAACTTTATGACGAAATCTTTTATTTGCAGCAACGCCACCTGTAATGGACACATCAGGTAATCCCGTTAACTTAATCACTTTATTTAATCGGTCTAAAAGCGTATCAATTATAACTTCTTGATAACTTGATGCTATATGATGAAGATTATTCTTTATTTCACTTTCAGTCATTGCTTGAATTTTATATAAAATTGCAGTTTTTATCCCACTAAATGAAAAATCTAAAGGATTCTTTTTGACTTTTGGAATAGTAAAATTTAAAAATTTTGGATCTCCACCTTTTGCTTTCCTTTCAATTTCTGGACCACCTGGATAACCTAAGCCTAACATGCGAGCTCCTTTATCAAAAGCTTCACCAGCAGCATCATCTACTGATGTTGAATGCAATATGTAATCATCAAAATCTCTTACTTCCCAAATTTGAGTGTGGCCCCCTGTAACCAAAAAACAATTAAATGGAAAATTTATTTTTTCACCAGATATGAAACTTGAATATAAATGGCCTTCTAAATGATTTATGCCAACGAAGGGAATATCAAGACCTATGGATAAGCCTTTGGCAAAGTTCAATCCAACAATTAATGAACCCAATAATCCTGGCCCATAAGTAACAGCTATTGAATCTAAATCATTAAATGAAATTTTGGCTATCTTAAGGGATTTTTCAACTACATCATATATTCGACTATCATGTTCCCTTGAAGCCAACTCAGGGACAACGCCACCATAAGCGTCATGTATCTCTTGTGACCATACAACACTACTTAAAATTTTACCATCACGACAAATGGAGGCTGCTGTTTCATCGCAAGAACTCTCAATTCCAAGAACTATCATTATTAATTCAAGGATTATGATTTATATCATCTATTATTTTGACGATTCCGAATCATCATCTTCGTTCGTTTCGGAATCTGCAACAGAGTCAATTATTTCTTGAGGGACCTCAATTTTTTCCACTTCATCTTCCTTGACCTCAGGTTCAGTTGTTTTTTCATCAACATTTGAAACTTCACCAGGGACTTCATCTAGCATTAAAATTATTTTCTTAGACTCTTCATCTACTTCTTGAACTGTAACATCATATGTTTCACCTTCTTTATAACTGGCAAATATATTTTCTTTTTCTTCCTTCTTAGACTTTTTAATGGGATAAATACCCTCAATATCATTTGCCAATGCAAATATGACGCCTTTATCTAACATTTTAATGACAGTCCCCTTCACAATTTTCCCAGATGAAAATTCTTCACGGATCTTTTCCCAAGGATTATCTAAAACTTGCTTCATTCCAAGAGATAAACGTTTATCTTCAACTGATAACTCTAATACGCGCACAGTCAC
>CAZQYT010000112.1:1588-5072 GCA_964597475.1 uncultured bacterium
TTGGATGCCTTACTAATTTAGTCCAGGACATATCTGAGACATGAACTAAACCATCAATGCCATCTTCAAGTTCAACAAATGCACCAAATTGCGTTAAATTTTGCACTACTCCTTCATAATCTTCACCTACAGTGTATTTTGTGCCTATGTCATCCCAAGGATTATCTTGCAATTGCTTTATCCCCATGGAAATCTTTTTATCATCAGAATCAATGTTGAGTATTTTTGCTGTAACCTTATCCCCTGATTTAAATATATCAGACGGATGTTTTATGTGTTTAACCCATGACATTTCTGAAATATGAATTAAGCCCTCTACACCTTCTTCAATTTCAACAAATACACCATAATTCATCAAACTAACTATTTTACCATCCACGATAGAATCAACGGGATAATTTTCCATGATATTTCTCCAGGGGTCATCCTGCAATTGCTTCATTCCTAAAGATACTCTAATTTTTTCAACATCAAAATCAATGACTTTAACTTTTATGTTATCACCTAATGTTAATTTTTCAGATGGATGATTAATGCGCCCCCATGTAATGTCCGTAATATGCAATAGACCATCAACGCCACCAAGGTCAACAAAAGCACCAAAATCCGTTATATTTTTAACAATTCCATCGAGGACCATGCCAACTTCCATTTGCTCAAGAACCTCTTGACGCTTTTCCTTTAAATCACCCTCTAAAATTGCTTTTCTTGACAATACTATGTTTTGCCTTAATTCATTAAATTTGACAATTTTAAATTCACTTTCAACACCTAAAAATTCATCAAAATCAGTAACCGGCTTAATATCTAATTGTGAACCTGGCAAAAATGCCTGCACAACACCTAAGTCAACAACCATACCACCTTTTATTCTTCGTGAAATCAAGCCTGTAATCAACTTTTCTTCATCAAAACAATCTCTAATTTCTTGCCACCTCTTTTGAAAATCAGCTTTTTCTTTTGATAGTAATAAATTTCCTTTTCGATCTTCAAAAGTTCTTATGAATACTTCGACTTTCTCACCTATTTCGGGCAACTCTTTAAATTCTGAACGAGAAACAATACCTTCAGCTTTAAAACCAATGTCAATCAATACATCACGGTCATTTATGCTTACCACAGTACCTTCAACAACTTCTTGTTGACGTATATCTGCAAACGTATCTAAATATTTTTCACTTAAATCTTCTGGTACAGCCTCATTTTCACTATACTTTTCAATTTCATCTTGACCTATTTCTCTAACTTGCAAGATAGAAGGGTCCAAATAATTAAAATCAGGAGCAATATTCTCAGATGCTTCAATCTCACTATCTACCTGCTTATTTTCTTCCTCACTTCCAGGCTCATCTACTGAAACAACTTCATCTACAGCCTCAGTATCAATTGCATTATCTTTTTCTAATTCTTCCTTTGAAATGGATTTTTCATTTATTTCCACTGAATCTTGTTCTACTTTATCACTCATGTTAAGAGCTATGCTCCTTGTTAGTTATTGTTTACTATGTTAATGATGAAATCAACTTGACCATCTATGGATAAATCCGTAGTATCAATTTCAATTGCACCCTTTGCTTTAATCAATGGAGAATGGTTTCTCGACATGTCAGTCTGATCACGTTCACTTAATGATTTAATGACATCATCTAAAGAGGCACATTTACCTTCTTTTTCCATCTGCATTTTCCTACGTTTTGCACGGACTTCTAAATCTGCAATTAAATAAAATTTATGCTTAGCATTCGGAAAAACTACAGATCCAATGTCTCGGCCTTCCAATACAACATTTTTACCCATTGAAATCTTACGTTGAAAATCAACCATTTTTTCCCTTACTAAAGCAATCGAACTAACTCTGCTAACATGGCGTGTTATCCGTGGCGTATTTATTTTATCAACAACATCATTTCCGTCCATGATTAGCATTGATTTTTCATTTCCATGAAATTCAAGTGCAGTATCATCCAAAATCTTCTTCAAGTCCCGATCAGAATAATCATGTAAATCAAAATCACTATTTAAAAATTTTAAAGTTATCCCTCTATACATTGCACCAGTATTTATATGGATAAACCCTAAAATCTTTGCGACTTTTTTTGCAGTAGTTGTTTTTCCTGAACCAGCAGGTCCATCAATTGCAATTATCATCTCGTGCAAATCCAAATTATAAAAAAGCTTATTAAATTAACTGAATTTTCCATATATAAAAAAGAATTTAAAAATATACTCTCATGTTAATATTTTATTTAATTCTTTCTTTTTGATTCTTCGATATTTTCCTGGTGATAAATTTTCAACAGAAAAACCTGCAAATGATTCCCTATGCAAATGCACTACTGATGACCCTAAGAATTTAAAAATCCTCTTTACTTCATGGTTTTTCCCCTCATGAAGATACATTCTCCAAACAATCAATCCCCCTTTTTTTCCTATTCGTAATAAAATAACTTTAACAAAAAAACATTAATCTATTAAAAAACAAACTTCAAATTTAGAATACTCAGATTTAAATAAATCCCCCTTATTTTCCTATTCGTAATAATCGACCTTTTACAAAAAAACCTTTCTCTATTAAAAAACCATCTTCTAATTTAGAATACTCCGATTTCAAGATATCAATTTTTGTAGCAATAAGATAGATTCTTTCAATTTTATTTTTTGGATGCATCAATGTATTTGCCAATTCACCATCATTGGTTAATAATATTGCCCCCGTAGTATCCCGATCTAACCTCCCAACTGTAAATAAACGATTATTGCTTTTTATAAGATCAATTACTTTTTTACGGCCATTTGGATCTGAAGAAGTAGAAACATAACCTTTTAACTTGTTTAATAAAAATACTTCACGATCAGGCAATTGATTAATAATGGACCCATCGCAAATAACCACGTCATCATCACTGACTTGAAAGGAATAATCGAGCATGACTTTTCCATTAACCTTAACTTTTCCAGATTCAATAAGCCTATCACAAGCCCGCCTAGAGGCTTTTCCAGATCTAGCTAAATATTTATTCAACCGCATTTTCATTAGGAAATAATTCTAAATTTTTATCATCCTGCATTAATTCAGTCAATTCTCTAAGTTTTGGAAGATCACTTATCTTATCCAACCCAAATGATTCTAAAAACTGCTTTGTCACACAAAATAGCAATGGTCTCCCTGGAGATTTTGAGCGACCTTTCACTTTAATGAAGCTACGTTCCATCAATGTCTTAATTACTCCTCCACAATCAACACCTCTTATGGATTCAATTTCCGATCTAATGATTGGCTGTTTATAGGCAATTATGGAAAGCGTTTCAAGTGCAGGGCGAGATAGAGTCATCTTTTTTTTCTTAATAAACATTTTTTCAATGTAATGATTATACATTGGATCTGTTAATATTTGATATCCTCCGGAAATTTTCTTGACCATCAACCCCTTTTTTAATTTTATATATTCATCATTCAATTCATCTACCAATGCTTTCATATCAA
>CAZQYT010000113.1:0-1422 GCA_964597475.1 uncultured bacterium
TGGAGCGATCAAATATAAAAAACTATCTGACCCTTTTGGAATAGTATCTTCTTTTGTTAATAATTTAATTGCATCTTCTATTGTCTGTCCAATCCCTCCCCAGAATTTCTGTCCACCTTTAAATCCAAATATTCCAACCTCCATGGGACCTAAACGATCTTGCATAAAAGCAGATACTTTTCTTTCAAAGTAAACTGCTATGAGGGCATTTACGGCCATTATGGTAAAAATCAATATACCCATCATGGAAATAACAATAATTAAAACAATGCCAAGATTAGCATTAAAACCAGAGAAAGACTGCATGATAGTATCAATAATTGATGTCAACGATCTATTTCTCCAAGAACAATATCCAAACTACCAAGATTAGCTATGACATCTGATATCATCCATCCTTCACTAATTTCACTTAATACAGAAAGATTACAAAAAGCTGGAGACCTCATTTTAACTCTAAGTGGAATATTCTTGCCATTACTAATTATATAAAATCCAACATCACCTCTTGCAGATTCATATCTGCCATATACTTCACCTTTTGCAGGACGAATTTTTTTAGGCAAGGACTCATGCACATCTCCTTCAGGTATTTGATCACAAGCTTGTCTTAAAATCTTCAAAGATTCTTCCATCTCCAATACACGCACATAATATCTATCCCAACAATCACCCACTGAACCCATTTCACCCTTTCCTACGGGAACTTCAAAATCAAACTTTTCATAAATTGAGTAAGGTTCATTTTTACGTAAATCAAAATTTACGCCGCTCCCTCGAAGACTAGGACCTGTAACGCCATAATTAATAGCAACATCGGCAGGCAAGACTCCAACATCCGCAGATCGTTCAATAAAAATTTTATTCGTTGTCAACAAATCATTAAGCTCAACTATTTTAGGAGAAAAATAATCAATAAACTCCTTTGTTCTTTCAATAAATAATGGAGGAAGATCATGGGAAACTCCACCTGGCCAAATATAATTATACAATAATCGCGCTCCACACAATGCTTCAAAAAGATCTAATATTCTTTCACGATCCCTCAATGTCCAAGTAAATGGAGTAATGGCTCCTACATCCAAGCCAAAAGCTCCAACAGCAATCAGATGGCTAGCAATTCTCTGTAATTCTGAAACAATAACACGAATATATTCCACTCTTTCTGGCAATTCAACATCCAACAGTTTTTCTACAGTTAAAGAAAAAGCGTGATCCATATGCATTGAAGCCAAATAATCGCACCTATCTGTAAAAGGTACTATTTGCTCATAAGAAAGTTTTTCACAATGCTTCTCAAAACAGCGATGCAAATAACCTAAAACAGGTTCAATCTTAGATACAATCTCTCCATCTGTGTGAATTTTTAATCGCAAAACGCCATGGGTACTAGGATGCTGTGGCCCCATATTTAAAACCATT
>CAZQYT010000113.1:1432-4734 GCA_964597475.1 uncultured bacterium
TTATCTGATAATTGACTATCCATCATTCCCAATAAGATTTATCCTTTGGCACCGGTAATCCATGATAATAATCTGGTTCCACATAATCTTTTCTAAGTGGATGCCCCTCCCAATCATCTGCAAGTAAAATTCGCTTTAAATCAGGATGGCCTTCAAAATGCAGTCCCATCATGTCAAAAGCTTCACGTTCATGCCAATCTGCAGCTCGCCAAAGATTAGTAATTGACGGAATTGAGATGCCATCTTGAACCTCAACTCTCACTTCTAAATAATGAGATTTAACATTAGAATAAAAATTATACGCTACGCCATATGTTTTTCCATCACCTTTGTCATAGGAAGAAATGCACATGAGATAATCAAATGCAAGTTTGTTATCATCCTTTAACATTTTAGAAACATCACCCCAAATATCAACTTCCACGTAAACAACGTCCATTCCATCTGTCATAGAAATTTTATCACCAAACTTAGTTTCAAGATATTTGACTATTTCATTAAATTTCATTAAGCATTCTTCCTAAGTGGTGTCTCTGATTTTATTTTATTTTGAAGTTCTAATAAACCTTGCAACAAAGCTTCTGGCCTTGGTGGACAGCCTGGCACGTAAACATCCACTGGAACGACAAGATCAACACCTTTTAAAACATGATATCCATGCTGCCAATAAGGTCCACCACTATTAGAACAACTCCCCATGGAAATAACATATTTAGGGTCAGACATTTGCTCATACAATCGTTTTACCCTTTCTGCCATTTTCATTGTTACTGTCCCTGCAACAATCATTACATCAGATTGTCTAGGAGTTGCTCTTGGCATGGTTCCAAATCGCTCTAAGTCGTGTCTTGGTCCAGCAGCAGACATCATCTCAATGGCGCAGCATGCCAATCCGAATTGAAAGAACCAAAGAGAATTAGCTCTAGACCAATTAATCAAATTATCTAATTTTTCAACTACAACATTATCTTGATTAAATTTTCCTACTAAAGTTGGATCCATTATATATGTTCTCCTTTGGATTTTAAATTAGCGTACCTACCCCTCCCATGTCGAACATTCATTTTCACCCAATCCAAATCACCTTTAGCCCAAACATAAATAAAACCTATTACTAATATCAAAACAAATAAAAATGCCTCTATGAAAGCTAAAAGGCCTAATTCCTGATAAACGACCGCCCATGGAAATAAAAATACAATCTCGACGTCAAAAATCAAGAATATTAAAGCAATGACATAAAAGCGAATATTAAATTGAACCCATGCTGAACCTTCAGGTACTTCGCCACACTCATAAGATAGAAGCTTATCTCCTTCTTTATTTTGCCTAGGAGACAAAATATGTTGCAAAGCAAGAGGAAGCCCAATTAGAGCTAGCGCTAAACATGTGAATACTATTATAGGAAGAAAGTCTTGATACACTTAAATGTTTTAATCCCTGTAACTAAATTTAATTATTTGAAAATTTATGATACAACGTATATTCGACAATTTTCAAAAAAGAATAAATTTGTTATTCGAAATTAATAATTGATAATTTATTAACATTCATGAAAGATATTTTTAATAATTTAATAATTTCTACGATCGAACTTCTCCCTCGTTCTTTCATAAAAATATTTGCCTATAAATATGTTGCCGGAGAAATTGCAGAGAATGCTATTACTGTAGTAAAAGATTTAAATAAAAAAGGATTTGCAGTAACCTTAGACATACTTGGAGAACATGTGTCTAATAAAAATACCGCAGAAGAAATTTGCAATGAATATCAGAAATTATTAATAGAAATAAAACAAAATGATTTAGATTGTAATTTATCAATAAAACCAAGCCATCTAGGTATGGATATTAATTTTGATTGCGCAAAAAAAAATATCATAGATATTATAGAAAAAGCTAATGAATATAATAATTTCATTCGAATCGACATGGAGGATTCAACCCAAACAGATTTGACAATCAAGTTATATAATGAACTAAAACGAAATCATGATAATGTTGGCATTGTTCACCAAGCTTATTTACATAGAAGTGAAAAAGACATTAAAAACAATTCAAAGATGAAAAATTTTAATTTTAGACTATGTAAAGGGATCTATAAAGAACCGCCAGAAAAGGCCATACAAGATAAAAATAGTATTAATGAAAATTTCATTAAACTTCTCAAATATGCTTTTTTAAATGACATTTATGTAGCAATAGCCACCCATGACATATCATTAATAAAGGAAGCATATGCATTAATTAATAAAATGAACATTAAAAAAAATACTTTTGAATTTCAAGTACTATATGGTGTTCCCATGTCTGGCTGGCTTGAAAAGCATCTTTCCAACAATTATAAAGTAAGAATTTATGTACCATTTGGAAAAGATTGGCATGAGTACTCCATGAGAAGATTAAAAGAAAATCCAAATATCGCAAAACATATTTTGCGAGACATGTTTAAAAAATAATCTATAAAAAGAAAAGAGACCCTAAGGAAGGATCTCTTTTCAGGAGAAAAACAACAAACTAAAAAGTTCATTGTTTTGGGCTAATTTCTTAAAGGTTTTCCTTTTTTTAACATATATTCTATGCGCTCAATACTCTTTTGTTCCCCACACAAGCTGATAAAAGCCTCCCTTTCAATGTCAAGTAGATATTGCTCATCTACTGAAGAAAATGGACCACCTTTTGATCCTCCTGTCAAAACATTACCTAATTTCCTGCCAATAAGAGCATCATGTTCACTTATCTTACCTGACTTGACAAAGCCCTTCAATGTTGCCTCTAAAACTAATCTACCACTTTTTCCTGGCAGTTTAAAAGATTCAACTTCAGGAGGATTATAATTTTCAGACATTGCCAATACTTCATTTTTAGCTTCAGATAAGATATGATCTCTATTCATGATAATCCGATCATCTTTGCTTAAGTATCCTATTGCTTGAGCTTCCTTTGCAGATGTTGCCACTTTTGCAAAACCTATTGTTTCAAAAGCTTTTTGAATTATGGGAAAGGCGCCTGGCATTGCAGATTTAATTTTCTTACTAAGATTAGATATCATTCTCAAATTACCACCAGCCCCAGGTATCAAGCCTACGCCAACCTCAACAAGACCAATATAACTTTCTCCTGAAGCAACAATCCTATCACAAGCACCTATCACTTCAAATCCTCCACCTAATACTAAACCGAAAGGCGCAGAAACAACTGGGAATTCAGCATACCTTAAACTCTGTAAAATATCTTGCATTATCATTACCGTTCTATTTAACTCATCCCAATCCTTACGATATGCAGAATTAAGTATCAATG
>CAZQYT010000113.1:4747-5066 GCA_964597475.1 uncultured bacterium
CCCCTTATATCCATTGTCCTTCACCCATTCTTTTGCCTTAAAAAGAGTTTCCAATATGGATCCATCAATTGGATTTAGATCAGATTTTAAAACTGAATGTAAATCAACACCAACCACTTCATCACCTAAGTCAACAATAGATGCAGACCAATGTTTTTCAATTAAACCATCTTTATTTTTAAAATCTAAAAAAGAATAGTTTTTATTTGATTTTTTTATTGGCAGATAATCTTTTTTCTTATAGTCCCAGTAGCAAGACACGCCTTTAATTACTTTATAAAACTGATCATTTCCATCATTCACCATTTGGGAAATCCAA
>CAZQYT010000114.1:0-4997 GCA_964597475.1 uncultured bacterium
ATAATCTTGACTTAAGTTTTCCATTAGAGAATTTTTCATTAAGATGGTCATGGTTGCAAATGAACCAATCATGTAGCATACTATTGGAAGGAATGCATGATGTATTTGATCTATTATTTTTCCCATTAATGATAATTCTTCAAAGTTTGGTGAACGCCAACCATGAAGTGGAAATATTGTTCCACCAAAATATACTAGAAGTAAAACACCTAATGCATATCCTGGGATTGAATACCCTATGAAAACAAGTGCACTAGACATTATGTCAAATCGTTTGCCATGTTTTAAGGCTTTCATTATTCCAAGTGGAATACAGACAATATAGACTAAAATCATCGAAGTTAATCCAAAAATTGCAGAGATATGTAATCTTTCTTTAATCAATGTAGATACATTTTTCCCTTTATTTTCTGAATATCCAAGATAGCCTTGGAAAATACCTTTAAATTGCGTTTTAATGATGATGGCTGTATTTTTCTCTTCATTATAATTTGATAATTTCCAATTTGAATTATACCAGGTTTTAATTATGTTAGCATTAGCTGGAAGTTCTTGATATGAAGCTTTGTATAATGAATATTTTTTTTCTTCAAAATAATTTTCATCAAATTTTAAAGTTTCAATATTTGGCAATTCAAATTCTAAACCTACTCCAGATTCTATTATTATTGGTTTTTGTTGATCATCTAGCATGACTTTTACATATCTTTGTAAAAGCATTTCTTTCAATTCAGTAATTTGAATTTGATTTACAGTTTCTCTAAATGTTTTATTTAATGGGATGGTTTTACTTTTATATTCTTTTGGCCAAAAACCAAGCCAGATTAAATATCTTATGATGATGGGTTTATCTAATCCATATTGTCTTCTTAGTTTATCAAGAAGCTCAGGTGTCAACTCACTACTATCACCTAAAACATCTGCTGTTTGTTGTCCCGCTTCACCAGTATTGCCAGCACTCTTAAGTTGTCTTACGGCTCTATCAAAAGGTCCATCTGGGGCTATTTGTAATATGAAAAATACCATGAAGAATATGGCTAAGGCCGTGGGTATCATTAACAGAAAACGTCTTATGACATATTCAAACATTTATTTGTTTTTTCCCAATCTATTCCAATAATCTATTATTTCTGGTGATGGATTAAGATTGATAGTTTCATTTTTCCTAGCTTCTAATAGCTTTTGTTTTTTTTCAGGATCTATCCACCAATAGTATATGGGAGTCAACCAATTCCCATTATATCCAATTCCATGGTCAGGCATGCCAAATTTATTCCAATTAAGAGATCTATATCCATAAGGAGCACCCCAACCAAAAGCCCAATGATACTCTTCTGCTGCTAGTTTATCTATTTTTTGTAGGAGCTTAATACGTTCCTGTGCATTCCAATTAGCATCATATTTAATGATGAGGCTATCAATAATGGGATTAGCTAAACCTGTTATATTTGTTGCATCTAATTTTTCAGAATATTGTGAATGCATTCCTCCCTTTGGACTTGGGAGTAAACTTCCTGTCCATCCTGCAAACTGAACTTGAAATTTTCTATCCATTAGTTTTTCAAATGGATTTTGTAATACGACTAAATTAAGCTTAATCCCAATTTGTTCCAAATCTTGAACCAAAGGATTAAATATTCTATCCCAGCCAGTATATATGTAAAAATTTTCAATTTCAAAAATTTCATCATTTTTCGTTAGCCATTTATCACCAGCTTTCTTTTTCCAGCCAGCTTTATTTAATAATTTTAAAGCTAAGTCTGGATCGTATTTTTGAATTGGATTATTTTGATTGGCATATTTGCTTACTGGAAACCATGAATTTTTTCTTACGTATTCATGGAAAAATAATTTATCCATGAGCTTGTCAACATCCCATAAATGACAAAAAGCTTTTCTAATTCTTTTATCATCAAATGGAGGTTCTAATGTGTTAAATGCAAGGCCTCCAACTCCTTGAGGTAAAAAATTAATGAATTTTTTGCGTTGCACTAACTCTCTTTTTATGAGTGGGTATTCTTCTGCTGTGAATTTTTCGCTCCACCATTGTGCCCTTGAAACCAAATATGTATCAAAATCTCCTGCAAAAAACCTTTCAACTTTTTGAGTTTCATCATTAATGAAAATAAATTCTAAAACATCAAAGTTAAATTGTCCAGTATTTCTATTATCATTAATTGCCCAATAGTCGTGTCTTTTATCTAAGACAATTAGGCCATTATTTTCTTGTGTTGTTCTTTCAGTATTTAATATATACGGGCCAGAGCCAGGCATCATTTCAAATTGATATTTTTCAATATATGTTGAGCCATCAATTTTATTTAAATAGTATGAAGGATATACGGGAAGGCCAGCAAAACCATATAAATTGCGCCACTCAGTTTTTTTACATTTTACTCTTACTATGTATTTAGTTTCCGCTACAGGAGGATTAAATTTTTCAGTCCAATAAGTATAAACGTTTGGGTCTCCATGCCCTTCATCAACTAAAATATTATATGTTGCAACTACATCTTGAGCCGTGACTTCTCTACCATCTGAGAATCTAGCTTTTGGATTTATTCTAAATAAAAATGTCAAGGAATCATTATCAACTTTCCAGTGTGTTGCAAGTTTAGTCTCTAATTCAAACGTCTCTGCATTGAGAGTAAGTAGATTTTCATAAACAAGATCTTCTATGACACTATTTAATTGTGAACGAGTTTCTTTACCAAAGGCTCTAATTGTATTTGGAAAAACTTCATCTGCTAGAAAATGTAATGTATCACCTTTAATTGCATTTTCATCACCATAGATGATGGGGCTATCATTTGTTTGCCAACCTAATCTTTTAGCAATTAAATCAAATCCTTCACCACCTTCATATGCTGATACCGACTCATCGCCACTTTTTTGTTCTAATACTTCAATGGTATCAAATTCTTTGTAGATTTTCTTTTGTTCTTGTCCTCCACAATTCAATATGAAAAATAGAATTAAAGTTGAAATTATAAACTTTTTTGTAAAATCCATATAGTTGCTCCAATATAATTAACTTTTGCCTTGGCATTTCATAGATGAGATAGTATTAAATTTAATCTTTTCATTGGTTTATTTACATCATTTATTAATTGAATTATCTATCCATTAATTTTCTATACAACGCTATGATTAAAACTGACATGATGAGAGAACCAATGAGACCTTCAAAAATTACAATGGATTTTCCAAATAAATTAATTGGAGCAATGTCACCAAAACCAACTGTTGAAAAAACAACGACACTGAAATAAATTAAATTTCCAATCACGTTTATCATATTTCCAAAATATTCAATATCTCCAAAAAAACCTAATACATGGTTTTGATATGATACTCCTGCAAATCCAAATGTACATGCGCATAACATGATTATCCCTATTATGGTATAGAAAATATTCCCAACTTTTTCACCATAACCTGTAGTGAGGTGTGCAATTTTAGAAATGAAGCGGAAAGGAGATAAGATGGGCATTTGTTTTCGCTTGCAAACAAGTTCTCTTTCAAAAAACTTACTCACATCATCACTAAGCGTTTGAGTTTGTAAGCTTATTTTTAAAGCACGATAAATATCTTCAGCTTCTTTATATTTTTCTTTTGCTAATGCATGGTCACCTTTTGAATGAGCTTTTTCAGCTTCTTTTTCATTAATGACTTTATGAGAGTCACCCCAATTGACATTATTTAATTTAGTATTTGAAAAATCTGCACCAAGTAAATTGCAATCTTGAAAATTTACTGATTTTAAATTGGCTCCTTCAAAATTTGTTTTAAATAAGTTTGCTCCTTTTAAATTTGCTCCATACATGCTTGCATTTGAAAAATTAGAACGAGTTAAGTCTGCATTGGACATTGATGCATGTACTAGCTTTGCATTTTCCATGTCAGCATGTTTTAAATGAATGTTATCTAAAGAATTACCATTTGCATGTAATTCTTCAACTTCTTTTTTAGTATTCTCATTTGGCTTATAATCTGATGATAGGAAAGGATCTTTATTCATTATTATTTCCTTATTTACATAAGTCTTTGAATGTCATTAAACATAATGGTAAAAAATAGTATTAATAAAAGTAGTAATCCTATTTGCTGTATTCCCAATTTTATCTTTAAAGGAAGTTCTCTTCGAATGACTCCTTCAATAAGAGCTATTAATACATGACCGCCATCTAAACCTGGAACAGGTAGTATGTTGATTAATCCTAAATTGACACTAATAATTGCCATTAGACCAAGTAAGGCAAATATTCCTCCTTCAGAGGCAGTTTCTCCAGCCATTTTTGCTATCATTATTGGTCCAGCCATTTCTTTCATGGAAACATTACCCGTAATAAGTGAAATCAGTGATTTGCCTGTCATGTCAAGCCAATAGAAAGTTTGTTTAACACCATTTGTAAATGACTCTCCAAGTGAGGCATCACGTTTATTGTATATCGGCGCAATTCCAATTATACCTTTTTGAATTTCTTTATCCCAAGGGAGTTGGTCTGCTAATTGAGTTTTAATTGAATCTGAATAGAACTTATTTCCATGCATCCATGAAATTTTTATCCATTCATTAGGTTTAGAATGAATTTCTTTAGTCATATCACCCCAAGTGGAAGTTTTTTGTCCATTGATGGAAATAATTTCATCACCAATTTTCATCCCAATATTTTCTGCAGGATATTCAGGTAATAATTGCCCTATGATTGGTCTTGGGTCAGGTTCATGTATTCCTCCATGAAAGGTTAGATGTGAAAATAAAAATATGGAAAGAATAAAGTTCATTATGACTCCAGCAGACATTATCCATATTTTTTCAAAAGTATTTTTTGAACGAAACTCATCAGGTCCTCCTGTAAAATTTGAGTCCATAGATTCATCTATCACACCTGCTACTTTCACATATCCCCCTAGAGGGAAAAGCCCAATGCCATATTCAGTATCTTTATATTTTTTTTTAATGCCTAAGCCAAAAAAATTAAAACCAAGATAAA
>CAZQYT010000115.1:0-4989 GCA_964597475.1 uncultured bacterium
AAAAAATTATAATTTTAATATTCTTAAAAAAATTATTATTGAAAATATTAAAAAAGTAAAAGGTGATTTTAGACAAAAAGAAATAATACAGAGATGGAAAGATATTACACATATTAAAGATATAAATGATATAAGTTTAAATTCATTTCTTTTATTCCATACAATATATGGTATGGCAATATTATATGAATACAATTGGTAAATATGGATTAATCATTGCAATTACTAGAAAGAATACAATTTGTCAAGGCAACTAAATCAAGAATATTATAGCCCCCATCATTATTCAAGTCTCCATTGCAGCCGGTAATTTCACAATTAGATGCAAGAATACAATTTGCTAATGCAACAATATCTAATACATTCCAGCCACCATCTTCATTTATATCACCATCATTATCCTGACAATCATCATTAGAGAAATTATTTTCTCCAGGTGTCCCATAATCACCAGCACCATATTGAATTGTTGATGAGGACCAATTTTCTCCCATACTATTATCTGTACTTGGATTTAATAGCATCATTGATTTTCCATTTTCATCAGGGAAAGTAGTTCCATTATCATAGTATACTTCATCAATTATTATTCCTGAGGGGTGCATTAATATCACTTCATCCCATAAATTTGAAAGTGAAAAATTATTATACACATAATCTATTATTACATTCCCATTAATTAGCATGTCATTACTTATGCCTAATGTTAGAAAGTCATTAGGTTGTATAATTAAATTATCATCTGAGATAAAATGTTGATCAGAATCATTATCTTTAATTATCAGCCCATTTAAATTAATTTCAGAATCTGAAATATTAGTGATTTCTATCCATTCTCCAGAAGCATCAGCGGAGTTTGATGGATTCGACATGATTTCATTTATTACAAGATTAAGATTTAATTCTACTGTTTCAATTGGGAATGACCAAATTACAGGGCGATGATCAGAAATATTATTTTGGAAAAAATTATATCCTGTATAATCATCAACTCTTATGGTATTTATATTGCCATTAGTTAATTCATCAAACAAATTATATGACAAAGCGATATGATCAATGAAACTAGGCCAACTAGGATAGCTTGCATAATAATCAATATTTGCAATGGATTCTGTTGCAAATGAAATTTGTTCATTTATAATTAAGGGTAATAATGAATTATTACTTTCAAAGTCTGTGATCTCATCATTATAATCACCTAAAATAATAAAATTAATGCTCGGATTTTCATTTATATATTGAGATAATAAGTTACATGAATCATATCGCCGATTAAAATCCTCATTAGAACTACCTGATTTCAAGTGAATGTTGATGACTTGAAGAGTTAAAGCATTAATTCCACATGACCAATTTAATTCAACTAATAATGGATATCTCCATGCAAATTCATATCCTGAACTTGGAAATAGCGTAGACCAACCTATAATGTCAATCACATCTCTTCTTGTTGCAAGTGCTAAACCGTTCCCTGATGAAATAAATTCATATGCTGGAATATTATTTGCTAGATTATTAAAAGCAGTACCATTATTTATTTCTTGAAATGCAATAATATCTGGCTGGATGTCTAAAATAATTTCATTAACGTGATTGATTGTGCTATTATTTATTGGAAAGTCTTTTATGTTCCATGTCATTATTTCAATTTGCTCCCATTGATTATTTAATGGAATTTCCCATAAATTTTGCATGGGAGTAATTGATAATGTGTCACTTGGTGGACATTCTTGTGCAATCACAAATGACTGTATTAAAAACAATGTTAATATTATTAAATATTTCTTCATTTTTATTGATTTAAAGAAAATTGAAATAATTTAAAGCAAAATTAAAAATCATATTGTGATGTATGCTGTATTAGTTTGTAACAGAAAAAGATAATAAAACAGGTAAATGATCTGATATATATGCATCATATATTTCATATCCACCCATATAGTCTCCCATTGGAATAGTCATGACATTATGGTCATTATTAAGAATTGAAGTAGAAATCAAAATATGATCTAAAAAACTTACATATGGTTCTTTAGGATATGATGCTTGTTTGATATCTTTTGAAATTTCTTTAGTTACAAAGGAAAATTTATTATCAGAAAAGAAAGGATCAAAACAATGTTGACCTGGTTCATCTTTAGTGTCATCATTCCAATCCCCTAATACAACAATGTTTGATTGACTATTAAAATTTGCATTTAAATAGTCATGTAACATTATGGAGGCTTTTTTTCTTCTAGATAAGCCGGAATCGCAACATTTCATGTGAAGATTGATTATTGTAAAGGGTATTTCTTCATTATTATTAGAAAATATCAAGTCCGCTTGTAAAGGAGGGCGACCCGCAAAGTTATAATCATTATCCGAAAAAAGTTCTTTTTGTTCGATTAATGTAAAGAGTTCTTTTTTATAAATAATTGCCAAATCCATAAATGAAGTTTGATGAGATACAATATAGTTATATTGAGGTATTCTTTTCATTAATTTTCCAAACCATCCAATTTTTCGAATTTCTTGAAATGCTATTATGTCAGCATCTAATTCATCGATGGCATGAGATAATGCAGAAATGGTTGAATCATTAGCATTTGGAAAAAATTCACAATTCCATGTAATGATTTCAATTTTGTCTTCATGATTTATATTAGGAAAACTCCATGAATATTTATTTATAGGTGTATTAAATTTTTCAAATTCGGGAAATTCTCTTTTGAATGTAAAATTTTGTGATTTTTTTATTTTGGCTTTAATCCAATCATAATCATTTTGATCATAAGAAAAATCATCACTTAATAGAGTTTGGCTTGCCTTACCATCAATTACAGTTTCGTAGCCCATGAATAGGTGGCTTTTTTCATCTACAAGTAATTTTACATGAGAAAATTCTGTACCACCTCCATAGCCTTGCATGACATACACATGGCTATGAGGATCATACCAAGGCAAAAAGTATCCTTTTGAATTACCGCCAGCGACAACAAAGTCTACATCGTTTAAAAAATAGGCCATTTCTAATGCATTTAATGAGGATTTTTTAGTTATTTCCCCCTTTTCAACTTTATTTTTAAATAATTCATATTCTTTTTCACGATCCCAAGGCACTCCCGAGCTAGTTAGAACTATAATTATTTCAGCACCTTCTTTTTTTAATTCCGGGATCCATTTTTGAATTGATTCTATTTCATTTAAAGTATTTGTACCAAATAAATTATCTTCTAATACTAAATCTTCAATTTTTGAATTAACAATTCCTAGGATGCCAACTTTTACATTTTCAATATCCTTTATGATATAAGGTATTATTTTATTTGAAGTAAGAGGACATTCAACACATTCAATATTTGAAAATAAAAATGGAAATATTGCTTCTTTAGATAATTCATTTAAGTTTAAATCACCTAAAATAAAATCATAAATACCAGGGACAAGTGCATCATATCCAATGCGATTCATCCATTGAATCATGGTTTTTCCCTGATCATGTAAACCTAATGGGCTTCCTTGAAAAAAATTTCCTCCATCTAAAATTAGAAGTCCTTCTTTATTGTTTGTGGCTTCTATCTTTAGTTCATCTACATATTTTGAAAAAGCTGAACCTCCTATTATGGTAGGAGGGTATTGAGGGTTCATGAATGACGCTTCTTGTTTTCCAATCGCACCATGTATATCATTTGTTGCAATGAGATTAATTTTTATTGTTTGTGCAAAAATAATTGAATAAAAGAAATAGCTATAAAACAATAATTTCATTATAGTTGATAGGAAAGAGATATTGATAGGTGGAATTGTGATTCATGTATGGTGTCATGATAAGGTCTAGTATCATTTTCAACAGGAAAAATATCATTATTAAAAAACTTTTGAAGACTATAAGTTGCTGCAAAATCAATAGTAAGATCATTTATTTTTTTACCACTACCAAATGTAAATATGGATATGGGTTCTATGGTATTAATCATTGGGGTTTGATAAGTCAAGCCTGCTCTGATAGGAGTGCCTGATTGTGTGAAATATTCAAAACCAAATTTAAATTTTTTATAATCAATAAGATTTAAATGTTTATGGTATAATATTTGATTAAATTCAAAACTAATTGACATTAAAGTTTTTTCATTTGAAATATATGAAAAACCTAGTCCATAAATTTCTGGTTTTAAATAATAATGGCCATTATATGCATAATTTCCATTATGCCAAAATTGAAATAATCCAAAATTATCAATAGCATATGTCCAATTTGGTGAATTAATTAAAGTACTATCTTCCCATGAAAATGTAATTTTTATTTTAGGACTCAATTTGTAATTACTGCTTAAAGTGATGAAATTTGAGCTATTTGTGTTAGTTGTTTGATTTATTTCAGGCAGTGTTGATAAATTTGTTACATCTGAATTTAATGTATCTATTTCAATCAAATCAGATATTGAAGATTGATGTATTTCATTTATGGAAACCCCAATATTTAGCTCATTATCATTGATTAATTTGATTCCAAATCCTAAACCAATAGATGAAACTTGTAGTAATCCTTTTGTATTAAGATGATGATAGCCTATAATTGGATCTTTACTTGCATATTCTCCATCTTCAATTTGATTTGTACCTCTAATTTCTTCAATATATTGATAATTAAAATGATTAAGTGGGGAAGTATGAATGCCAATTCCTAATTTAGCTAATCCAAAAAAGTTAATTGATGAAGACAATCCTCCGTGAAACATATGTTGAGCAAATTCATTTGAAACATAATCACCATACTCAAGGAAATCTCCAAAACTATTTTGCATAATCATGCTTCGTCTTTCAAAAACAGATAGTCTATCAATCTGTATGTTAAATATTGTTGTTGATTTATTCGTTACTAGGTTTGATGGATTAAATCTTGTAGTTGAGCTACCATTTGAATTTAAAAGGTGTGTATTTCCCATTGCAATACTTCTAGTAGACCCCATATAAGGATCACTGCCAATCCATCGATTAAATACG
>CAZQYT010000116.1:0-4888 GCA_964597475.1 uncultured bacterium
CATGCATCAACACCATCTAATATTCCATCATTATCATCATCTTCATCTTCATCATAATCATCACAACCATCAGAATCAAAATCTTCACTTAAATTTCCATCAGCAGTGAGACAATCATCAGCAACATCCAACACGCCATCATTGTCATCATCATCATCACATAAATCACCATCTTGATCATTATCATTATTTAACTGATTCACATTCGATGTTGAAGGACAATTGTCAATATCACCACATATTCCATCACCATCTTCATCATTATCTGCATCAAGAGGGCATGTATCACCAACATCACAAGTATCGTCACCATCAGAATCCAAACCATCGTTATCTATGTCTTTCACGGAACCACTTTCGCACTCATCACAACCATCATTATCATTATCATGGCAAATATTTGGATTATTAGAATCCGTATCATTATCATCCAAGGCTCCATCATTATCATCATCTAAATCTTCATCTAGATCATCACAACCGTCAGAATCAAAATCAGCGCTTAAACTTCCATCTTGCGTAAGACAATCATCAGCAACATCCAACACGCCATCTCCATCATCATCTGTATCAACATCACCACATAATTCATCAGTATCAAAATCATTATCTGCATCAAAAGGGCAATCATCAAAATTGTCACATATTCCATCACTATCAGCATCAGTACTTACCGAAGTGCCTGTTCCATCACTTTCTCCAGAGCAGCCAATACAATTTGTAGCATCAGGATAAATGCAAGAGCTATCTTCAATAGTAGCGCTTGAATTATAATTACAAGCATTAGGGTTCGTGCAACCTGACAACGCTACATAATAATCAAATAAAATCGCAATTCCAGCAGCATCAGAAACAACAATTTCCGAAAGGCCTGTTGCAACACCAGTCATATCAAGTTCGACTAACTTACCACAACTCTCTGAAATTATAGCACCTGAAAGAGAAAATGCCATTACCATACCGGAACTAGAATTCGATGACACCGTCATTGAAGCACTTTCACCACCAGAAGCTGAATTAACCGTCCCGCCTACTACATTAAATTGCCACCCACCTATTGATTGTGCTGACGATGGTAATTTATAATATACAGAGCCGTCATCTCCTAAGCTCATCTTACCTATTATTTCAGAATCTGGCAAATCACAGCCATCTACCATTTTTGCAATAGCCATTGAAAAAGTCAAACTACATAAAAATAATCTTATAAATGATCTTTTTATCATTAAATCTCCAATATTTTAATAAACATAAATAAATTGCCTTGATTTCACCTAAAATATCAATGATTAATTTATGACAATAATAAATTATTAAAACAAAAATTTATAATGCTTGACCCAAGTCATCAATTATGTCATCTTTGTCTTCGATTCCTACAGATAGCCTTACTAAGCCATCTGTAAGTCCTCTAGACATTCTTTCTTCCTTAGGTACATCTGCATGAGTCATTGTTGCAGGATGCGTTATCATAGTCTCAACGGATCCCAAACTTTCAGCAAGAGAACAAAGTTTTAAATTATTCATTAAAGAAATCCCTGCAGGAATTCCATTTTTCAACTCCATGGAAATCATTCCACTAAAACCATCCATTTGTTCTTTGGCAATTCCATATTGAGGGTGCGAAGACAAACCTGGATATGTAACTTTCTCTACACTTGAATGACTTTCAAGAAATTCTGCTATTACCTGTGCATTTTCACAATGGCGTTTCATTCTAACTGATAATGTCTTAATGCCTGTCAAAGTAAGCCAACAATCAAATGGACTTGGCACTGCTCCTACAGACTTCTGTATGAATTTTAACTTTTCAGACAATTCCTCTTTATTGGTAATCAAAATACCGCCAATAATTTGATTATGACCACTCAAGTATTTGGTAGTACTATGCATAGTTATATCCGCACCATGTTCTAGAGGTCGCAATAATGCTGGAGTAGAAAAAGTAGAATCTACACCATACAATATTCCATGTTTTTTTGCAATTTTTCCAACAGCAGTCAAATCTGTAACCTTAAGCAAAGGGTTTGTTGGCGTTTCTATCCATATTAGTTTTGTATTTTTTAGAATTGCATCTTCAACTTCTTGTGAATTTGAAGAATTAACATATGTAAAACTAATTCCATAATTTGTCATGAGATTATTATACAAACGAGAAACACCTCCATACACATCATCAGAACAAACCACATGGTCGCCTGTATTTAATAATTTCATCATGCTATCAACAGCAGCCATTCCTGAAGAAAATGCGATCCCATATTTGCCTCCATCTAAAGCAGCAAGGTTATTCTCTAAAATTTCTCGTGTTGGATTTGAAGCACGAGTATAATCATACCCTTTGTCTTTGCCAACTTCATCCAGTACATAGGTTGCAGTTTGATAGATTGGTGGTACAATTGCACCTGTTGTAAAATCAGGCTTTATTCCAGATCGAATAACTTTTGTATCAAATTTCATTTCATTTCCTTTTCGAGAGATTAATTATTTATTTCTTTAACCACAACATTTTTTATATTTTTTACCACTACCACACGTACAAGGATCATTTCGACCAATTTTCTTTTCTGAATGTATTGGTTGACGTAATTGTTGTGAATTTCCAAAAGATGCTTGCTGATTATTAGCCTGTGGAACCTTTGGAGGAGCAATAAAACCCATCCCTCCACTTTCATCATGTTGCATTTTCAATTTTGAAGAATGCGCTTTTATGGTTGGTCTAGAACCTGCTTGCTGAATGTTAGTTCTAAAAATACGCTTCAATGTTTCCTGATTTGTCTCATGCATCATTTCCACAAACATCCCAAAACCTTCTTGTTTATATTCTATTAATGGATTTTTTTGTCCATAAGCTCTAAGTCCGATACCTTCTCGAAGCTGATCCATCCCCGCCAAATGTTCTCGCCACTTTTCATCAATTGTTCTTAAAATTATCCATCTTTCAAACTTCTCAAAAACATCCTCATCTACAATATTTTTTTTATATTCAAGGATTTCATTGATTCCATTTGTTGTAAAATCATAAAGATTATCTTTTGTTTTTATATTATCAATTTCAGATTTAACATCTAAAGAAAAAGTTGATAATACTTCATTACAATATTCACTCCAATCCCAATCTTGTGAAGAATTTTCACTACTACAATATTCATCAATTATTTGATTAACATATTCATCAATTATTTCAACAACTTCAATATTAACATTTTTACCCATAAGGGCATGATTTCTACGATCATAAACAATTTCACGCTGCTGATTCATTACATCATCATATTCTAATAAATGTTTACGTATGCTAAAATTTCTTGCTTCAACTTTTTTTTGTGCTCTCTCAATGGAGCGTGTTACCATTGAGTGAGTAATTACTTCTCCCTCCTCAACACCCATTCGATCCATCACCTTAGCAATTCTATCAGAGCCAAACAATCTCATCAAATCATCCTCAAGGCTTAAAAAAAATATTGATTCACCAGGGTCACCCTGTCGACCAGAACGCCCACGCAATTGAAGATCAATACGTCTAGATTCATGCCTACCTGTTCCTAAAATAAATAATCCACCTAACTCCTTTACACCATTCCCTAGTTTAATGTCAGTACCCCTTCCAGCCATATTGGTTGAAATTGTAACAGCAGATCTTTGACCTGCTCGAGTAATAATGTCAGCTTCTCTTTCATGCTGTTTAGCATTTAAAACATTATGTGGGATTTTTGTTCTTTTTAATAATTTTCCCAATGTTTCAGATTCTTCAACAGATGTAGTACCAACTAAAATAGGTTGCCCTTTTTGAAATAATTCTTGAATTTTTTCAATAACTGCATTGTATTTTTCTCTTTTACTTCTATAAACAAGATCTTCATTGTCAATTCTAATTATTGACTTATTTGTAGGAATTTCAACAACATCAAGCTTATATATTTCCATTAATTCTTGCACTTCAGTAACTGCAGTTCCCGTCATCCCAGCCAATTTCGAATACATTCTAAAATAATTCTGTATCGTTATTGTTGCCATGGTTTGTGTCTCTTTTTCAATTACAACTTGCTCCTTGGCTTCCAATGCTTGATGAAGACCATCACTAAAACGTCTCCCATGTAAAACTCGACCAGTATGTTCATCTACAATTAAAACCTTACCTCCCTGCACAATATATTCTACATCTTTTTCATATAAAGAATAAGCTCTAAGAAGTTGATTGATCGCATGTATTCGATCACTTCTTTCCATGTGTAATGTTTGAGCTTCTTCTTTTCTTTGCATCACCTGTTGCTTATCTAACTCAACATTATTTTCTATTTCATGGAAAAGTTCACCTAAATCTGGAATTACAAAATGTTCCGGATTATCTGGAGATAAAAATTCTCGCCCTATTTCTGACAAATCAATAACATGATTTCTCTCATCTATGCTAAAAAAAAGCTTTTCATCTAACTCTGACATCTTTTTATCTCTAATAAACTCACTTTCCATTTTATGAACTAATTGTTGAGTTCCTTGTTTTTGAAAAATTTTCATTAAACGTTTATTTTTTGGAGCCCCTCTAGATGCCATCAATAAATTTTCTGCGGCAACCTTTTCATCAACATCTATTTTTTCTTCTGCCTCTTCTACTAATTGACTTACTAATTGATTTTGTTTACGCATAATTAATTCAATGTTATTTTTCCATTGATTATATTGTTGATTAGATGGAGCATCTACATTTCCAGATATTATAAGAGGAGTTCTAGCTTCATCAATCAATACAGAATCTACTTCATCTACAATTGCAAAAGAATGAACTCTTTGTACTTGATCCTCTTTTTTTACACTCATGTTATCTCTGAGATAATCAAACCCAAATTGACTATTTGTACCATATGTAATATCACAATTATACATTTCT
>CAZQYT010000117.1:0-1190 GCA_964597475.1 uncultured bacterium
TATTTTTTAAAGGGAGGAATCTCAGATTTTTTCTTACAATATTCTTTTAAATATAATTCTAAGTTTTCATTTGGCTTACAATATTCATTTCTTTTTGGTAATCAAATTGTAGAAGAAAGACGTTATACTTATGATATTCAAATTGATAGTCTCCCACAAGACTCAAATCAAATTGCGATTTATGAGTTTTTCCATGATGATGAATTATACTATATTTATGAACAAAGTCGTGAGATTACAGACCTTAAAAATTCTAATAAATATTTAGGTTCAAGAGTAATTTTAGAAAATAAATATATTAATAACATGCATGAATTTACATTTAGAGCAGCAATAGATGGTAAATTAGCCATACGAAAAACTGATATGCAAAATACTCTTGATACAGTTTATTATAATAATTATGATTATACAGTAAATAATAAAATATCTGAATTAGCCTTAGGTTATCATTATAGAAAAATGGATGATTTAGGGATTATTTTAGAAAGTAAAATAAATTTTCCTCTTGATTTACCTAGAAATAGTGCATTATTTAATACTTCTTCTCCTGAAGAACGTTCTTTCCATTTGGGTTTTTATAAGAAAGTAGTTAATCCTAAGTTTTCATTATGGAATAATATAAATTTGAGAGGGGGATTTTATTTAAAAGAATTAAATTTTTATGAAAATAAATTTTCTGATTTTGGTTTTACATTAGGTTTTGGGATAGAATATTTGGCTAATAGTCAAAGTTTTGACATTGCATTGAGATCAGGAAAGAGAGAAAGTTTAATAATTAATGGTAAATATGAAAATTATTTTAGTCTCCATTTAGGTATTATGACAGGAGAAAAATGGTTTATGAAAAGAAGGAGAAAATAAATTAATGAAGAAATTAATAACCTTAATGAGTTTAATTATTTTTGGTTGCGTTCCCCCTGAACAGAATTCCCCAAGTATGGATGTAGTTTCAAAGATAAATATAGAAGATTGTGATCCTTGTGATTTGTTATTGAATTTTGCATCCTCAAATTATCAAAATAATGATTGGCGAGGTGCTGTAGAAAATTATAAGGAGTTATTAGCCTGTAATTGTGGTAGCATTGACCCAGAAAATACATTTAAATATATGGCTTATTCATTTCAACAACTTGGATTATTTGATAGTGCTGCCTATGTGTTTGATCAGGGTCTATAATATACGCCAT
>CAZQYT010000117.1:1200-3472 GCA_964597475.1 uncultured bacterium
AGATGACATGGAGTTATTAAAAATGGCAGGTAATAATGCAGGAAGGGCTGGTAATTTTGAATCTCAGATTTATTATTTTGATAAAATATTAATTTTAGAGGAGAATAATATTGAAGTTTTAGAATTATTAAGTGAAGTTTATAGAGAACAAAATATGTTAGAAGATCAAATTGACATAATAGATATATGGTTGAAGTATGATAAAAATAATAAAAAAGCAAATGCTGAAAAGAAAGCAGCATTTGAGGCTCTTGGTAGAGATATCTCTGATGTTGATAAAGAACGTTGGGAATCAGAACCATCTAATGTTCAGTATGGCATTGATTATATTTTAGCATTAAAGAATTCAGATAATAATGATAAAATAATAGAAGTTTCTACGGAATTATTAATATATGATAAATTTAATCGTGAAATTTTAATAAATCTTGCTGAAGCATATCAGAATATTTATAAAGAAACAGAAGCTTTAGATACTTACCAAACTCTTATGAAAATTGATCCTACAAATTATAAAATAGCTCTTGAGATTTCTAAGATTCTTTCAAATCAAGAACAATTTGAGGCTGCATTAAATTGGGCTAATAAAGCAATAAAGATTAGCAGTAATCGTTCTGAAGCAATTTATCAAAAAGCTGAAGTTTATTTTTCTGTAGCTGAATCTTGTAGTGGTGATCCATTGCAATTCTGGGATAAGGTCGTTTATGAAATATCTTGGAAAAATTATGAAATGGCTTTAAACAAAGGTTATAAAAAAGCAAAAGCAAGGAAAGAATTTTTAGAAGAAAATTATATAACAACTGCAGCAGATTGGTTTATGCGACCAGAAAGTGAAAAATCTGTAAAACCTCAAGGTGAGTGTTATGATTGGATAAATGAGAAAGTTGAACGTAGGTGATGAAAATTTATATTGCTTCAGATCATGCCGGCTTTGAATTGAAAAATAAGATTAAAGACTTTTTGAAGTCATTGAAATATGATGTAGAAGATTGTGGCGCATTTGTTTTTGATCCACTTGATGATTATCCTGATTTTATTTTGCCTGCTGCAAAAAAAGTGGCTAAGGATAAAAATTCAAGAGGAATAATTTTAGGCGGCTCTGGCCAAGGAGAGGCTATGGCTGCAAATCGCATTAAGGGTATAAGGGCTGCAGTATATTATGATGGCCCAATTGATATCATTAAGTTATCTCGGCTACATAATAATGCAAATATTATATCTTTTGGTGCTCGGTTTTTATCATTTGATAGAGCTATAGAAGTTTTAAAAATATGGTTTGATAAAGATTTTGAAAAAGGGAGACATGAAACTAGAATTAATAAATTGGATTTATGAAAATGAAATTAGATCAATTTGATTCCATTGTTAATCGGAGCATTGAAAATGAATTGCATAGGCAGCAAAATACATTAGAGATGATTGCTTCAGAAAACTTTACTAGCGAGTCTGTTTTAGAAGCTGTTGGGTCAGTTTTGACAAATAAATATGCAGAAGGATATCCAGGAAAAAGATATTATGGAGGGTGTGATGCGGTGGATGAGATAGAAAATATTGCTAGAGATAGAGCAAAGGAATTATTTAAAGCAGAGTACTCCAATGTTCAACCGCATTCAGGTTCTCAAGCAAATATGGCTGTTTATTTAACTTTTTTAAAGCCAGGGGATGTTGTGATGGGCTTGAATTTAGCTCATGGTGGTCATTTGACTCATGGGAGTGTAGTTAATTTTTCTGGAAAATTATATGAATTTATTTCATATGGTGTTGATAAAAAAACAGGCAGGGTAGATTTTGATGAAGTAAATAAATTAGCATTGAAACATAAACCAAAGCTTATTATTTGTGGAGGTAGTGCATATCCTCGATTTATTGAATTTTCTCTTTTTAGAGAAATAGCAGATAAAATTGGTGCTTTTTTAATGGCAGACATTGCACATCCTTCAGGATTAGTTGCGTCTGAAATACATCCATCTCCTTGGCCGTTTTGCCATGTTGTCACATCTACAACCCATAAAACATTAAGAGGGCCTCGAGGTGGGATCATATTGATGGGAAAAGATTTTAAAAATACATGGGATATTATTGCACCTAAATCTGGTAGAGTAAAAGATGTTTCAGAGCTTATAGATTCATCTGTAATGCCAGGCATTCAGGGAGGGCCATTGATGCATGTGATCGCCGGGAAAGCTGTTGCTTTTGGAGAAGCACTGCAGTCAAATTTTATTGATTATTCAGTGCAAACTGTAAAAAATGCAAAAACATTAGCAAATTGTTT
>CAZQYT010000117.1:3482-4886 GCA_964597475.1 uncultured bacterium
GATACTCACCTTATTTTAGTAGATTTATCTAATAAATTAGTTTCTGGTAAAAAAGTAGAAGTTAGATTAGAAGAAGCTGGGATTACCACGAATAAAAATATGGTACCATTTGATGAAAGAAGTCCTATGATAACTAGTGGTATTAGAATTGGAACTCCGGCTCTTACTACAAGAGGAATGAAAAAAAATGAAATGAGTGAAATTGCTAGTTTGATTGATGGTGTTATAAAAAACATAGATGATGAAAAGAATATTTTACATACACGGAATAGAGTTTCTGAACTTTGTTTAGAATTTCCAATATATGATGAGCTGATGATAAATGAAATGTCTTAATTGTGATTATGAAGATTCAAAAGTTGTAGATTCACGCTCTGTACAGCAAGGCATTTCAATTCGAAGAAGAAGAGAGTGTAATAAATGTTCATTTAGGTTTACAACTTATGAATATATTTTAACCAATCCTGTCATGGTTATAAAAAAAACAGGTGTTAGAGAAGAATATGATAGAAATAAAATAGAAAAAAGTTTTCATATTGCATGTAAAAAAAGACCTGTTTCAGAAAAAATAATTCAAGAAGCCATACAAAATGTTGAAGAGAAAATAAGTAATATTTCTAATATTGAAATTGAAGCATTTCAGGTTGGAGAAATAGTCATGGAAACATTGAAGCGCATTGATAAAGTGGCATTCATAAGATTTGCTTCAGTATATAGAGAATTTAAAGACATAGGTGAATTTCAAACTCAAATTGAAGATTTGAAAAGATAAAGTTATTATAATATGATGCGATTGATTTTATCACCGTTATATGTTTTAATTTCCTTTATTGAAGGTATTGGCCGTTATGTAGAATTGATGATTAGTATGTTTAGATCATTTTTTACATGGCATAAGTATTTAAATCTGACAATTGATCACATGTATCAAATAGGGATACTTTCCATACCTATAGTAATTTTAACAAGTTTATTTTCAGGAATGGTTACATCTGTTCAAGCTGCATATCAATTTGAATCAGGTTTTGTACCCAATTGGTTTGTTGGTAGTATTGTAGGGGAATCCATATTGTTAGAATTAGCACCCATGATGACAGCATTGGTGATGACGGGTAGAATTGGAGCAACAATTGCCGCAGAGATTGGGACGATGCGAGTTTCTGAGCAAATTGATGCTTTAGAATCTTTATCATTTGATCCCATTTCATTTTTGATTTTGCCTAGAATTTTAGCGGCAATAATTATGTTTCCATTGTTAGTGATAATAGCTGATATTTTTGGCATCATAGGGGGCTTGTTTACTGCTGTTAATGCAATGGATGTTAGTCATTCTGAATTCATAAGAGGATTAAGAAGTTGGTTCCGTCCTTGGGATGCATGGTTTGGATTGATTAAAGGATTATG
>CAZQYT010000118.1:0-3585 GCA_964597475.1 uncultured bacterium
AGGGTAATCCAAGAGAGCGCAATAAGGCATAATCATTAGTTTTTTCAACAACTATCATCCATAAAGAAGCAGCAATGTTAAATAATCCAATTAACATTATAAAAATTATTATTATTTTAATCGGCACATCATACACTTTAAGCCACTCCAATAAACTATAATGTCGATCTTTCCAAGTAGTTAATGAATATGGAAAATGTCCAATATCTTTTTCAATTTTTTCAATTATAAATTCACAATGCAATGGATTATGTAAATTAAATATTAATCCAGATAAAAAATTTTCCATATTAAAAAATATTTGAGCTTTTTCAATGTCCATAAAAGCCAAAATTTTATCATATTCTGGAAATTCTGTTTTAAAAATATTAGAAACTTTAAATTTTTGAGCGAACAAACCTTCGCCTCGCATGTCAAAGAGGATTAAATCATCACCAATCCCTACATTAAAAATCAATGCCAATTTTTCACCTATTATAATCGAATTATGATCATTAAAGGCGACTTTATTATTTGCAAAACTACCAAGATTAAAAATCTCATTTAATGATGATGGCTTGACACCATAAATCAGAATTCCTTCACTTTTATCACCCTGTTTGATAAATGCATGCTTTTCAATATATGGAGTATATGATGTTAAAAGAGTAGAAGTGTCTAAATAAGAAGATAAATAAGAAAATTCATTTAAGTTCATTTTACCATTCAAGTAATTATCTATTCGCACATGGCCATCAATGTTTGATAATTTTTTGTTAACTTCATAATTAAAGCCATTCGTAATCGTGGAAACTATAATTAAAGAAGCAACACCAATTGACAAACCAGCTATACTAAAAAATGTTGAAAAAGAAATAAAGCTAAATGTATGATGTGATAATAAATGCCTATATGAAATGCGTGATAGAATTTTCACTAATCTTCACGGCGTAATGCTGGAAATAAAATTACATCTTTTATTGAATGTTTCTGAGTTAACAGCATAACTAGACGATCTATCCCAACACCAACACCACCAGTTGGAGGCATGCCAGCCTCCATCGCTTCAATAAAATCATCATCTAATATCTGTGCTTCATCATCACCCTTATCTTTAAGTGCGCTTTGCTCTAACAATCTTTCTTTCTGTTCAATCGGATCATTCTGTTCACTAAATGAATTTGCAAATTCCATGCCACATATGAACAATTCAAACCTTTCAACCAATGCATCACAATCATCTCTTTTCTTTTTAGCCAAAGGTGAAATTGCAGCAGGATAATCATATACAAAAGTTGGCTGAATTAAATCAGGCTCAATTATTTCACCAAATATTTTATCGAGCAATTGACCATAATTCAAAGTATCATCTATATCAATATTTTGTTTTTTTGCAATTTCTTGCAATCCTTTAATATCTAACGCTTTTATATCAACATTGAAATAATGTTTAAATAATTCTAACATTGATTTTTTTTCAAATTTAGAATTTAAGTTTATTTCATGTCCGTCATATGTAAATTTCAATGAATCTACCTTCATTGCGGTATGCTTTATAAGTTTTTCTGTAAAATCCATCATAGTATAGACATCAGAATACGCCTCATAAAATTCTAATGAAGTAAATTCAGGATTATGATTTCTATCCATACCTTCATTTCTAAAATTTTTTGCTATTTCATAAACTTTTTCAAAACCACCAATAATTAATCTTTTCAAATACAGCTCATCTGCTATTCTAAGAAAGAATGACTGATCTAGCGAATTGTGAAAGGTTGTAAAAGGTCGAGCTGAAGCTCCTCCATAAACAGGTTGCAATGCAGGCGTTTCCACCTCTAAATAACCTTTATCATCCAAATAATTACGAATTGATTTGATTATTTGAGCTCTTTTTTTAAAAATATTCTTTACATCATGATTTGCTATTAAATCTAAATGTCTATGCCTATACCTTAACTCTTTGTCATCATAAGAATTAAATGAAACTCCTTCTTTTTCTTTGAGATTTGGCAATGGTCTTAAATTTTTTGATAAAATAGTTAATTTATCTGCTTTTATAGATAATTCATCAGTTTTTGTTAAAAACAATTCACCTGAACAGCCAACAATATCACCCAAATCTAAATTTCTTACAACTTCATCATATATGCCATCTGCCAATAAATCATTTTTTAAATAAATTTGAATTTTACTAGATTCATCTTGAATATGTATAAATGAAGCTTTGCCCATTTTTCTTTGCGAAACTATCCTTCCAGCTGTATTTATTTTTTCACCTATTTTTTTATCATTAATATCTTTAACATCATCAACTTTATTATATTCATAAGCGTATACAATATGGCCTGCATTACGGATTTTTTCCAACTTTTCTAATCTGTGATTAATAATTTGTTGTAAACTTTTTTTGTCCATGCTCTAAACCTCCAATTTGGATAATAAATATGAACGAATAAATGAGTCAATACCACCGTCCATTACTAACTGTATGTTTGATGTTTCATTTTTTGTTCTATGATCCTTAACAAGATTATACGGATGAAAAACATACGATCTTATTTGACTACCCCATGCTATCTCTTTCTTTTCACCAATTTTTTTATTTTGACTTTCACTTATTTCTTCAATCTTTTTCTGATAGAGCCGGGCCTTAAGCATCTTTATTGCAGTGTTTTTATTCTTCAATTGACTTCTTTCATTCTGACATTGTACAACAATACCAGATATAAAATGCTTAATGCGAACAGCTGAATCCGTTTTATTTACATGTTGACCACCAGCTCCGCTTGCTCTATAAGTATCAATTCTAATATCTTTTTCATTTATCTGAATATCTATGTCATCATCTATCTGTGGAGAAATTAAAACAGATGCAAAAGATGTATGACGTTTTGAATTACTATCAAATGGTGAAATCCTAACTAATCTATGAACACCTCTTTCAGATTGTAAATTTCCATAAGCAAAATCACCATTCACTTCAATACTTACATCCTTAATTCCAGCCTCATCTCCATCCTGGTAATCAAGCAACTTAACTTGATAATTATTTCTCTCACACCATCTTGAATACATTCTATACAACATTGATACCCAGTCTTGAGATTCAGTACCACCTGCACCAGGATGAATATTTAATATTGCATTCCTATGATCATCTGGCCCATCTAACAATTTTCTTATTTCTACTTTTGATAAAAATTTAATAAACTCATCTAAAGCACCACTAGCATCATCCTCTATCTCCTCGCCATCATTAAGTAAAGTTAAATATAAATCTACTTCACTGTAGTAAGACTCTAATTGCGTCCACATTTTGACTTCTGACTCATGCATACTTATTTTTTTAAGAATTTTTTGCGCATTTAAATTATCATTCCAAAAATTTGTATCCATTGTCTTTTCTTGAAGTAATTTTATCTTCCTTGCAAGAGCATCTTTGTCAAAGATAGCCTCGCATTTCAGAATATTGCTTCTTAGCATTAAAAAACTTTTCCTTAAAAATCTGCAAATCAAACTTCATCAATTATCACTATTATTTTTTTTTATTCTCTTAAGTGTTTTAATAACTTTATAGGTTTCCAAAACATCATGCACTCTTAAAAT
>CAZQYT010000118.1:3608-4237 GCA_964597475.1 uncultured bacterium
GTAATCGACATTCTGCCTCATCATCATTAACAGTTAAAAATGATTTTCTTGATAAACCAATTAATATTGGCAAATCGAATTGTTTTATTTTATTTAAATTCATTATTATTCTATCATTATCCACAATACGTTTTCCAAAGCCAATACCAGGGTCAAGAATAATATTGTTTTTATTTAAACCTATTTTTTCTGCAATTTTTATTTTTTTTTCAAAAAAGGATACTATGTCATCCATAACATCATCATAAGAAGGATCATCTTGCATATCTGAAGGATTTCCTTTCATATGCATTAATACAATAGGGCAATCGAATTCTGCCGCCAAGTCAAGCATGGCATTATCGACACCTCCTGATTTTATGTCATTAATCATTGAAAAACCATTTTGAAGAGCAATTTTTGCAACCTCCGGCTTATATGTATCAATCGATAAAAAAGTATTTTCTAATTCTATAGTATTTATAAAATATTTTAATCGCTCCACCTCCATTTTTGTGTCAATTGCAAGAGAATAAGGACGCGTAGATTCGCATCCAACGTCAATAATATTTGAAAATTTAAAAAAATTAGAATTTAAGTCCCTATTTTCTATTCGACTATTTTTATAAAATGAATCTGGTGTTACATTT
>CAZQYT010000118.1:4247-4581 GCA_964597475.1 uncultured bacterium
GAGTCCTTAATAATGTCATACATTATTAAGTTGCAGGCTTTGTCTTTATAGCCGAAGAAGGATCCACATTAGAAGCCTTTTTTCTTCTTCTTATTCGTTTTTTTATAGATGGTTTATTATTTCTTAATATATCTTCACCATTTATTACTTGATTCATTTCATCGCCAGAGATAGATTCAAAATCTAATAATGCTTTAGCAATAGCATGTAGTTGCTTAATATATTTATTTAAAATATTCTTAGCATTAGTCTCTGCCTCTTTAACAAATAATATTATCTCTTCATCAATTTCAGACAAAACCATAGATTGATCCAAAGACAATATTTCAATTTT
>CAZQYT010000118.1:4591-4878 GCA_964597475.1 uncultured bacterium
AAAAATACTTCTTCTGATTTTTTCCCGAATGTAAGAGGGCCAATTTTAGAACTCATACCCCATTCACAAACCATTTTCCGCGCTGTATCAGTTGCAACGGCTATGTCATTTCCAGCGCCAGTAGAGGTATCATTAAATATGATCTTTTCAGCACATCTTCCACCCATAAGAATATCAAGTCTACCTAATAAGTAATTTTTTTGATAATTATATTTTTCTTTTTCTGGCAACTGCGCTGTTAGCCCCATCGCCATTCCTCTAGGGATAATTGTTATTTTATGAACAGG
>CAZQYT010000119.1:0-4840 GCA_964597475.1 uncultured bacterium
CGACGACCCTAACGTTGGCAACGTTATGCTCTACCAGCTGAGCTACTTTCGCAAAAGTAATCTAAAATACAAGGGAGGTATCTTAATAAAAGTTACCTTCAAAATCCAAATAAATTAATGATCTGGAATCCCGTCACCATCATGGTCATGGCGAATATGTTTATGATCTTTGCTTGGAGGCAATGGACCATAAAGCTCATCTCGTTTACTTTTTTCTGTTTCTACAATATTTAATATGTCTGGTCTATCTAAAACATTTTTATCCAAAGCATGTTTTTTAATGGTAATTGTATTTATACTCTTAGCCATGGCATCTTTTGCTTTTTCAATTTGTAATTCATAAGTATCAATTTTTTTTAATGTTATGGGATCATCTTTATACATTGTGCGTAAATCGGTAACTACATTTCCTTGTTTCATTTTATTAAGTTTTTTTTGAGATCTTGAAATTTGTTTTTCATGAAATGCAATGTCAATGAATTTAGTATTTAGCTGAGCATAGTGAAGGTCAAATTGATATAAATATTTTCCGCGATCTCCACATGAATAGGCGGGTACTTTTCTATTTCCACCATCAGAAGATTGAGTTTTTGCCTTGCTTCTTATTATTAAATCTATGGGGAGATTAGAAGCATTTAATTTTGTTAAATCAGCCTCTTCAGAATCAAAAAGAAGAATGACTATGTCAACTTGAGCGTCTACTTCATTTATGAATTCTGAAAGAGCTTCAACAGGGTCTTGAACATAAACTTCAGAATTATTAAATGGAGATGCTAAGCCAATTACACCCAATGAAATGTCATCAGAGTCAAGAATGACATATGGGTCAAAGATTCTATCTCCATTAATGTCTTGAATATTTGCTGAAATGAATGGAAAGTTTGCTTTTTTTTGCATTTTTTGAATAAATGAAAGACCTGCTGCAAAATCTTTAGCTCCAGGAGAAAATGCATCACAACCAATTTCATTAAAGCTTGAAACTATTATTTCTGCAGTTGCTTTTCCTATTTCCGTAGGGGTCCCAGGGCTTATGTTTTCTTTTTTGAAAAACAAATTCCCTGCATCTAAAATAATTACATCAAAACCTTCAGAACGCATTTCATCAATTATTGTTGCTTTCCGGGCAAGACCGCCTAGAGGACGTTTTTTTCAGCCACAGGGGTCCGTTTCACCATGTACATTTGCCGTAGTTGCAATTCTAATGGATTTTGCTTCACTTAGAGTGGCCAATCCAATTTGGAAAAATAATAATATGGTTAAACCTATTTTCATTTTAAGTCATTTTCATGCTTATTTATTTTATTGTTTAATTTAATAACGTATGCCATTGCTAAAAATATAAAGTCTTCAATAATCCTTTTAATTAGTTCAAATTGAAAATTTGTAGATTCATTATTTGCATCAATTTTAAAACAGCCACAATGTACGTCAATTCCTCTTAAAACTGCTTGTAATAATAGTAAAATGAAAAATACAAGCATTGAAATTGTGATGCTTATGGTACCCTCTAAAAATAAACCAAAAATTAGAAATAGACCAATAATCAATTCCATCCAAGGAAGTACTAAGGCAATGATATTTTCAATGAAAATGGGGGTAACATGGTAATTATGAATATTTTTTGAAAAACCAATTGGATCTAGTATTTTTTCATAACTTGCATAAATAAAAACAAGACCTAGAATTAATCTAAAAATAAAAGGAAGTTTTAAAGATTGGATTATATTCATTTATGGATAACCTGCATCTTTCCACTCAGGCCATCCACCTTCAAAAATCAACATGTTGTCAAATAATTTTTCATTATATAAGTAATCTGCCAAGTCTAAGCTCAAGGAACAATCTTCTCCATTACAATAAGTTATATATACGGCTGTTTCATCTAATTCATCAATTGTGTCTTCATAATCCTCAAGGTTGTCATATGGTATGTTTATGGCACTGTTAATATGTCCTGCTTCATATTCTTCAGCATCTCTTGCATCGATGAATATTGCAGATGCATTTTCATGATGATATTTTGCAAATTCAAGATTTACAACCATTGGTCCTGTCATGTCGGTAGGAATTGTAAAAGTGTTAATTGTTTCTAGTACTCTTTTTTTCTTTATGATTGAAAATTCAGGGTCACTTATGAAAAATGAACGTAACATACCTAATGAGAAAGAGAGAATTAGTATTAAAAATATTTGATTTCGCTTTATGACCATAACATAAATTTATTAAATCTTACCATGTTCATCAAACGGTTTTGAGGTGAAAAGGTTCCTAAATGATAATCTTTTCCTTGTACATATCCTAATATGAAAATAAATTTAATGCTGTTTTTTCAAATGTTTTTGAAGAACCAATTGGGGATATAGCTCAGTTGGGAGAGCGCTTGAATGGCATTCAAGAGGTCAGCGGTTCGACCCCGCTTATCTCCACAAATAAATAATTAATTGGAGAACAATCATGTTTAGCATGACAAAATTAAGAGATAAATCCCATGTCCTTTTATGGACCTTATTATTCTTTTTTGTTGCCAGTATGGCAGTTGGAGGATTAGTAGGTGGAGCAAATATCATGAATTTGATAACGGGTAGTAACAATACTAGGCTTAATGCGGGTTCAATTGGTGGAAAAAGCATAACCCATAATAGATTTCTTGCAGAACGTGAAATACAATTAAATAGAATGCGTCAGCAAGGCCAAGCAATTGATAATAGGGCTTATCAAAATGCGGGTGATTTCGCTTGGAATAATCTCATAGAAAGAGAATTGATCGATGAAAAAATTGCAACATTAGGCTTAGAGGTTTCTTTAGATGAAATATATGATTTTCTTTTAAACACTTCTCCACCAGCATTTCAAACAAATTTAATGGATGCTGGTTTTTTTAAAAATGAAGAAGGGAAATTTGATTTAGAGGCTTATAAACAAGCTGTAGAAAATGGTTCAATGCCCATTGAATTAGAGCCCTTATTGGTTAGATGGGAAAATTATCTTCGTACTTGGCTTGCAGATCGTAAACTTAGAACATTATATAATCAATTAGGTTCAGTTAATGATGAAGATGTAAAAAGGCAATACATGAAAGATAGTCTTAATTGTACTGTTGACTTTATTTACCTTCCATTTAGTAACATCCCAGATTCATTAATTGAAGTAAGTGGTGAAGAAATTATGAATAGATATGAAGAAAACAAAGAAGATTCATATGAATTAAAAGAACGTGTTACCATGGAGTATGTATTGTTTGATTTAAAAAAACCCATTACAAGTGATGATAGTTTGAATTTTGTTGCATTAGAAGATAGTATTATGCAATTAGCTCTTGATTTTGTTGCTGAAGCAGATTATGCTTCATTTGGAGAGGCAATGAATAAATTTGAAATTGAATCATCAGATACAATTGATGTACATGAGACTTTTGAATCAAATTCAGGCATACCATTTCAAATGGGAGTATTAAGGCCTGCAGTACGTTTTGCGTTTGATAACTCAATTGGCTCCATATCTGATCCAATTGCTGCACAAAATGGCATTGCCGTATTTCACTCTTTGGATGAAAAAAGTGAAAGTTTTAAGCCTTTGGAGGAAGTTAGGGCAAATATCAATCGTACTTTAATTAGAGAAAATAAGATTGTATATGCCAAGAATTTATTAGAGAATACTGTTAGTGGTAATGATGATTGGGCTAGTTTGGCATCAACGGATTCTTTGTTTAAGTTTGTTTCTGGTGAAACGCAAAACATTGGAGGTTCTTTTACTGGAATAGGAAAAAATAATACTTTAACTGGTACCTTGATTGCAATGGAGCCTGGGAATAGCTCAGTTATATTGGAAACATATAATGCTGTTGTTATGATTACGATGGTTGCAAAAGATGAAATTGATGACGTGAAATATCAAGGAGCATATGATGTGATTAGAGATAAATTATTAAACACTGAGTTGAGTAGGGGATACTCTAATTGGATGACACAAGCTAGAAGTTCAATAGAAAAAAAAGATTTTAGAAGTACAGTATATTAGAAATTAAATAATGTGTAAAAAAAAAAGCCCCCAGCAATGGGGGCTTTTTTTATGTACATTTATTTGACATAAGTAATTTTTTGAGTTTCCACAAGATTATTTGTTGTTAATTGGAGAAAATAAATTCCGCTTGGTTGTGATTTGCATCCCAATTAATTGAGTAAAGACCAAAGGGCTGAAATTCATTTACAAGAGAGCTGATTAATTTTCCTGACAAATCATAAATTTCCATTTTTACATTGGAGTTTTCAGAAAGTTCATATGTTATGTTAGTAGTAGGGTTAAATGGATTTGGGTAAACATTTTTTAACTGAAAATTATCAGGGTATGCCATGTTTTTACTGGCTAAATCACCAGCACTACATGTTAGTTCTACATATGCAGAACCTAACTCAGAGTAAATGCCTACTCCTTGTAGATAGTTTATTCCTGCTGATGGAACTATGCCTTCTTTACTTGCGCTACTATCCCAAATGCGAAATGTGATGGGATTACCAGCATTAAATCCATTTATTTCTGATACACTTGGATCATGGCTAGAGGTATATACTGTCTCCATATCATCTATCGTTATTGTTTCTGTAACAACTAAGGCACCTACACATAATTGTCCATCAAATAGGCCAATTTCATCCCCGGCTTCTAAATCAACACCATCAATTGTAGCTGATGTTATGAATATCCCCATTGAATTATAAGGATTATCAGAATGTTCTAGGTAAGCAGGTGTGAAACGATTACAGAATAGAAGTGATGTAAATGTTATTAATAAATATAGTGATAGTATCTTTCTTTTCATTTGTATCTCCTGTTTTTAAATTTA
>CAZQYT010000120.1:0-4837 GCA_964597475.1 uncultured bacterium
GAAGGAAGCAGCAAAGCAGGCGAAGCTAGCGGCGAAGCTTGAAGCGAAGGAAGCAGCAAAGCAGGCGAAGCTAGCGGCGAAGCTTGAAGCGAAGGAAGCAGCAAAGCAGGCGAAGCTAGCAGAGAAGGAGTCGGCCAAGGTGGAGGAGCTTACAGAAGTAGAGAACACAGTGTTTAGTGAAGCGATGGAGGAGCTTACAGAAGTAGAGAACTTGGCATTGACCCAATATGAAGAAGCGATGGGAGTTCAAGTTCTCGATGCGCCGACTCTAAATTTGGAAGAAACAGAGCTCGAGCTGTTTGGATCAGAAGAGGAGGAGGAAGATGGAGAAGAGGAGGAGGAAGATGGAGAAGAGGTGGAGGAGTTTACATATGAAGGAGTGGATTACATATTGAGCCCCTCAAGCGGTATACTGTATGATAAGGAAGTATTTGAAGACTCAGGTGAAGCCTCAGTGGTAGGTAATTATTGTAGTGAGAGCGGGGAAGTGACCTTGTCGTCACCAGACTAAAAATTTAAAAACAAAAAAACTAAAAATTAAAAAACTAAAAATTAAAAAACTAAAAATTAAAAAACTAAAAACTAAAAAACTAAAAACTAAAAACGAAAGGCATGTAAGCATAAAAAAGCCTTTTTTATTTGAAACGAGAAATGAGTGAGATAACGAGAAATGAGTGAGATAATGAGAAATGGGAAATATAAAATAAAAGAGTTCTTCTCTCCAATGTTTATATAAAGGATAGTAAATGTCATAAATAAGTAAAGGTGGTAAGGTAGTATGTAAGTAGTTTATAGTCTATAGTATAACAATATGGAGAGAATAATAAAATAAAAGAGTTCTTCTCTCCAATGTTTATATAAAGGATAGTAAATGTCATAAATAAGTAAAGGTGGTAAGGTAGTATGTAAGTAGTTTATAGTCTATAGTATAACAATATGGAGAGAATAATAAAATAAAAGGGTTCTTCTCTCCAATATAAAATTAAAGTAGTAAAAAGTGTGTAATAAATAAGCGAGCTAGCATAGTATAGCAAAGAAGCCATAAAGGTATAGTAGTAATAATATAACAAGTGTAAAACGATAAAAGAGTGATATAGAACTCGCCCCGGTATTAAAATAAAATTGAATGAAAATAAATAAAACGAATAAATGTAAAATGGCGCACCATATTCAGATAAGGTGGCGTCAACAACATGAACGTTTTGGTGCATTTATCGAAGGAGTAAAGTCGGGTTTATATAATCTCACACCACCACATCAAAGACATGTCGTTCATAGCGATGCTTGGCAAGGAGAAATAATAAAAAGCTTTTTAAAATATAATATATTAGCCGCGCCCACATTTCATACTAGAGTAATAGCAGGCAGGCATGTCTATGAAAGTTTAGATGGAAAACAGCGATGCATAAGTATCACAAGATTTATGAACAATGAATTAAAGGTAGATTTTTCGAATACTTATTTCGAAGAAAGTTATACAAAGCCGGTAAGCTATGAAGAGTTAATAGACGATCATAAGTCAGTGATGAGTAATAATGTAACACTAGAAATAAAAATAGCAGATCGTGAGTTTACAGACGAAGAGATAGGTGATTATTTTCAATGCTTACAAGAGACAAGAAGGACATCATTGGGAGAGTTTTTAAATTCCAGTTTAACAAGTGTAATTCGCGAAAGACTAATAGAAGCAGAAGAAGAGATAGGTAGTGTGATAGAAAGTTTGATACCAAACGATACACGTAGAGCTAGATTAGAAATGTTAACACGAATAGCATATCTAGAACATGTGAATATGACACCCTCACTAGAAAAGTTTGACGAGACGCCAAAAAAAATCAAGGGTTGGTTTATGAAGGAAAGTAGTGTCATAAATGAAAATTTTGTAGAGAGAGTAAAACTAACATTAACATTATTGGCAGAGGCAGAAATATCAAATAGAAATTCTAAGTCAATAATATTACCAGTTCACAAGTGGATATTAGAAAATTGTTGGAGTGAAGAAGAATTTAATGAGGTGCCAGCCCTTAGATTAAGAACGGCGTTAACAGAAGGAAGAATAGTATTAGAACATGTAGGTGGTAGTCATGATGCATCAATGTCAAGATATAATCAATTATGTGAACAGCTGCAGGAATAATGATATAAATGAGAAATGAGTGATATAATGAGAAATGGGAAATATATAATAAAAGAGTTCTTCTCTCCAATGTTTATACAAAGGATAGTAAATGTCAGGAGTAAATAAGTAAAGGTAGTATATAAGTAGTTTATAGTATAGTATAGTAATATGGAGAGAATAATAAAATAAAAAGAGTTTTTCTCTCCAATAGAAAATTCAAGGGTAGTAAAACCAAGAATCAAAGTGACAGTAAATAAAGATAGTATGATTCAAAGCAAAGTGCATACCCATAGTAATGGAGAGAATAATAAAATAAAAAGAGTTTTTAAATTCGAAAAAATTGAATCATAATTTTATGACATACAATAAGTATTCAAACAGACAATAAGTATTATAAATACACAACACCAAAATGGTATGGACGGTAATGAACGCGTTCAACACAGTGGGTGATCCTGCGCGTGATTTGATGCACGGTAGGTCTATGGTGAATAGACTAGCGCACCAAATCCGGTCACTAGGCTATGTCGTGGACTGTGGATATGACCTAGAATACATTTACGAAAGTTTCGGGGCGCGGAGGTATCAGAGTTATGTGATCATCGGGATCAAGAATGAAGAAGGAGATTATGTTTACGGTTGTTCCGAACAACCAACCGAATGGGGAGGCCTTGGCAGTGAGGCAGTCTCGTATCTCGAGCATAGGAATGCCTATGGATTGGCGACGTGTAAATGGAGTGAAGCTGAACTGGATGAAAACTGGCCTCTTTTGCGGTCACACAATCCCAAGCTAGGCGACGTCCCCTATCGCGTGAACATCCAGGACGATGACCTAGCGCCACTAGCACTTTCGGGTGATCTTCGCACCTTTGGCAACACGTTGCCTGAAGACATCGTGCTAGTTCTAAAGGGTTACCAAGGTTCGGAAACACTTTCTCCATGGGAGTTCGTGATTCCTCATGCGACAGCCTGTCCTTGTGCGGAGGCGTGCGAAGAGCCAGATGTGACACGGTCGTCGGGGGTAATTCACCCTCCTTGCACGGCGGGGGAGGTTACAACAGTAGGATCAAACAACGCAGATTCGGGCTCGAGCAGTGAAGACGATTAAAAATAAACATATAAACATAAAAATAAAAAAGCGAGGCAAATAGTATAAAAAGCCTTTTTTATTTGAATTGAGAAATGAGTGATATAACGAGAAATGAGTGAGATAATGAGAAATGGGTTTAATATGATAGTAGTCGCGAGAGAATAACTAAAATACATTTTTAATAAAACATGTATTTTATTGGAATGTTCTCTCCAAGTCTAAGATAGTAGAGTATAAAAGTCTATAGTAAAGGTCGGGTATATAGATTGCATGGTAGTTTCGCGACTAGGATTTAAATCTTCTGGTTTTCCTCTTACGGGTATTTATACGTTTCTTATGTTTTCTTGTTTTACGCTTACGCGTTTGCATTTTTCTCTTACGAATATTATTGTGTGTAAGTTTTCTATAATGTTTTTTTTCACGTTTTGCGCCACCACGTAAGGGTATTGTTTTTGGCGTATCCGAGTTATCACCATTATTCATGGTTACCCGAGGCATCCCACTTGGTGATATAGTAGGTTCTTGAAGTGGTGCTTGTTGCTGCAAGAGATCTCGTTCTCTTTCCATACATTTCTCACGCTCTTGATTGATTTCTAATATGCCTTTTGACAGCAGGTCGTTCTCAAAGATGCACTTATCAAGCTTATCTCTTTGATTAATATAAAAATGTAGTTGTCGATGTAGTAGTCTAATATCTTTATTTGCTTCTTGCAATCTATAATAACATCCTCTGTCTTGGGTAGTCATATTATATATAAGAGAATTTAATTATCATACAATAAGTAATAGTCAATTAGTGAATAATGATAGTAGTATAGAGAGAATATATAAAATATATAAAATATTTATTTAAGTAAATATATATTTTATTGGAATGTTCTCTCCAAAGGTTAAGTGAAGATACCATTTTGATGAAAGTTCTTCCATGATGCGGGAGAAACCTTAGTTCCGCTGGCATAGGATACGGCAAGTCTTTGTTGTAGCATATATTGACTTAGATTAATATTTCCTGGTTTAAGAATAACATTGGCTAGAATTCGCCCATATTTTTCGGTGGCAACATCTTGTAATGTAACGCGTTGTCCTAAGCACAACTCAGCGAGAGTTTTTTGGGCGAGCTTTGCAACTTCTTTTTCTTCGGTGCAGGATGTGCGGAGTTCGGGAGAATCGATGTCTCGCAGTCGAATAGAGAAGCGATAAAAGGTTTTTCGTTTATCTCGGAATGGGAGTCTAGATGCGATGGTTATGGTGTCTCCATCATAAACTTTTATAACGGTGCCTGATGTAACTGGTGGGACGAATGGTGTGGTGTCCTTGTATTCAATAAGAGAAGGTTGGTGAGAGGATATAGCAATGCAGTTACCCATGTATGTAATATTTGGGCGTTAAGTTTAAGCGTGTGTTTGATAAAAAAGGGTTTTGATAAAAAGTGTGGTAAGTATTCGAAAAAGGGCGAAACGAGAAATGAGTGAGATAATGAGAAATGAGTGAGATAATGAGAAATGGGGTTAGTTAAGATTGCGGGGTAGAGGGAATAAAAGGGGTGAATAAAGGGGGATATATAAAAGCGCGTGTATAAAAGCGCGTGGTAGATTCGCTGCTATACGTGCGCTAGCACTAAATATTAA
>CAZQYT010000121.1:0-4825 GCA_964597475.1 uncultured bacterium
ATAAAATAATTAACAAATTAATTAGTTTTTCAGATGCTGGCGGTGATTTTTTATTTAAATCATTTGTTCCTGATGTGGGCTTTCATGTAGGACTTATAAATTTTGCTTTCAGAGCTCTTCCTACAATAATCTTCTTTTCAGGCATCATGGCTTTACTATATCATATTGGGATCATACAAATCATTGTAAAATGGATTGCACGAATAATGCAAAAATCAATGGGAACTAGTGGATCTGAAACTTTATCTGTATCTGCTAATATTTTTGTAGGGCAAACTGAAGCTCCTTTAATCGTTCGACCTTTTATAAAAAATATGACAAAATCTGAACTCATGGCTGTCATGACAGGAGGTTTTGCTACTGTGGCTGGGGGTGTACTTGCAATCTATGTCAAATGGTTAGCTGACATACCTGGAATTGCAGGCCATCTCTTAGCTGCATCGGTAATGTCTGCCCCTGCAGCCTTAGTCATTGCAAAAATAATTTATCCTGAAACAGAAATTTCAGAAACACATGGAGATTTAAAAGTCCATGTTGAAAAAAGTGCATCAAACTCAATGGAAGCACTTGGTAATGGAGCAACTGATGGGCTGAAATTAGCTGGAAATGTCGCTGCAATGCTCATTGCATTTGTTTCCATTGTAGCAATGTTTAATTATATCTTGAGTTTTACAGGAACTTCATTAGAGACAATATTAGGCACCATATTTAAGCCATTGGCATGGGCTATGGGAGTACCATGGAATGAAGCTGATGCCATGGGAATTTTAATGGGTAAAAAAATTGTTTTTACAGAGTTGATTGCATATGGAGATTTAAAAAATCTTTTAATGTCAGGAGAAATTTCAAGTAGAACGGCCATCATTGCAAGCTATGCACTATGTGGTTTTGCAAATTTCGGTTCAATTGGAATTCAACTTGGTGGAATTGGAGGAATGGCGCCTGATAGAAAAAAAGACCTTGCTAGCTTAGTAACAAAAGCAATGATTGGAGGAGCATTGGCATCTTGGCTTACTGCAACAATTGCTGGAATATTAATTTAAAAGGAGAAATTTTTGAAACTATTATTAATTGGGCCTCCAGGCGTAGGAAAAGGTACTCAAGCTAAATTTCTTATAGAAAAATTTAACATACCTCAAATCTCAACTGGGGATATGCTTCGCGAAAATGTCCGTGAAAAAACAAAACTAGGTAATGAAGCAAAAACATGTATGGATTCAGGTAAACTTGTTCCTGATGAAATAATATTAAACATGATTAAAAACAGATTAAATAAACGTGATTGTGAAAATGGATATGTTTTAGATGGTTTCCCAAGGACAATTCCTCAAGCTCAAGGCTTAGATATACTATTATTAAATTTAAAACAAAAAATAGACCATGTGATAATAATGAAAATTGATGACTCATTAATAATTGAAAGATTATCAAATAGAAGATCATGCGAAAATTGTAATAAAATATATAATCTTATTTATAACCCTCCTTTAATAAAAAATAAATGCAATGATTGTCATGGAAGTCTTTATCTGCGTGATGATGATAAACCTAATACCATTCAAAAACGTCTAAATGTATATCATGAACAAACAGAACCTTTAATTGATTATTATTCCAAACAGAACATAAATCAAGAAATAAATGCACAAGGATCAATTGAAGAAATAAAAAATACCATGCTTAATTCCATTACTAAATAATATTCATAATGTTTAAACTAGGAATTACTGGAGGGATTGGTGCGGGAAAATCAACTGCTTGTAATTTTTTTAAAAATAAAGGCGCAACTATTTTCAACGCAGACGAAGAATCAAAAAATTATCTTATTTCAAATCCCTTTCTACAAAAAAAAATAATGCATAGTTATGAACATAACATATTTAAAGATAATCAATTCAATTTAAATAATTTAGCTGAAATTGCATTTTCATCACCAGAAAATCAAAAAACATTAAACAAAATCATGTGGCCAGAAGTTTTTAAATTAATAAAAATAGCTTCTACTAAAGCAAATAAAAAAAAATGTGATTTATTCATCGTTGATGCAGCACTTTTATTTGAAGCAGGTGATTTAGATTTTTTTGATTCAATCTTATTAATTTCAGCATCAAAAGAAATTCGTGTTAAACGCATCATCGAAAGAAAAGGACTAACAATGCAACAAATTAACAAACGCATGGAATTACAAATGGATGAAAAAGAAAAGAAAAAAAGAGCGGATATGAATATTGAAAATAATGAAGATTTATATACATTCCACGATAATTTAGATTTCTATTATAGAAATTTACAAATTCATTGATAAACATAATGTACATTTGTCATAGCTTGACATTGATTAATGACAAGCTATGACAACATGGTACATCATTCACGGCTCTCACCGTTAGGGTAAAACATAATTTTTTGATCTTTATCATCATTTCATTAAAATAATTTTTTTTGTCATTACACCAAATTTAGTATTTAATTTTACAAAGTAAACTCCACTTGACATCAAATTTGCATCCCAAATAATTTTATTTTTACCTGCCTTGACATTTCCTGAAATAAGTGTTTCAACAAGTCTTCCTTGAATATCATAAATCATTAATTCAATTTCAGATTCAAAAGGAAGATCATAACTAATATTAGTAATAGGATTAAATGGATTAGGATATGGTTCATCTAGTTTGAAAGATGTTGGCATTGTATTCAAACCATTAATTGTACCAATATATGAAATTAAATTATTACTCCAAGATTCGAAGTTTCCATCTAAATCTACCAATTCATCAAAAGATGATCTATATAATTTGAAATTTGGATTATCACCATTTTTACAATATAAATTTGTTTCTTGAAATCCATCATGCCCCATTACAGGAACATCAACACCAATGCCATTCCATTTACGTGCACCAACCACAATACCATCAAAATAAGCAATAATCCAATCATTATCACTAATTTCAAAATCATCAATGATTATGTTATCTATAAAATAAAATGCCTGATTTGTTGATTGATAATATTCAAAACCTGAAGGAATTTGACGTTTCCATGTACCTGCTATTTTCTTTTTATTATTTCTTGACAATCCTTCTGAATCAATAAAACTAAAAGTCAGTGTATCAAGAGTTTCCATGTTACCATCAATATATACATTAGCCCAATATCCAGTCAAAACATTCCATTCTGTCAAACTACCTATCCAATTACCATCACTAGTTCTCATTGCAGCTTTTCCAGCAGTACTTAATGATGTAATATTCATTTCAATGTCATCTGGCAATGCTTCATCTAGCCCCATTCCATCAGAGCCAACATATGAAATTAAATTTAAACGTTCATGTAGATTATACTCAAGATTTGGATTTGTGGGATATGCTTCAATATCATAATCAATTGACTCATTTGATGATTCATCAACATTAAGAATAATCCAGTATCCTGAATTTGGATTAATATTACGCAAACTACCAAGCCAAATACCTTCATTACTTAGTACAGCTGCAGAACCTTCAGCAATTAGTCCTTGTGCATAATCACCTAAAGGATCCATTATGGTAGATATGCTACCATCTCCTGGTATTCCTAAATAACTAATAAGATCTGCACGACTTAAAAATTCCCAACTCATTAATATTTTATCATAAGCAATTAATTCATCAATAAAATAAAAACTAAAATTTTCCCATCCTTGATACTCTTCTTCAGTTAATGTTGAAATAGTAACATATGTATCTTAATATTCATCTTCAGAACCATCATAAACAAGATATGTAGGAAAATCACCACTTTCAAGATAGCCCTCTGTCAATAATGTGCCATCATTACCCATTGATGGAATTGTAGTAGCATATCCAAGCCAAGGATAAGATCCTACACATGTATTACCATTAAAAATTCCAATCCAATCTTCAAACACTTCTATATCATCTGATACATTAAAAATCTCAGCATCTTCCAAAATATAAAATGCCTGCATCTGTGATTGATTAAAAATGAATTCATCTGGATAATAAATACAACTTCCATCATCTATTGTAATTTCAGAATCACATGGAGGAATTTCATCAGCCTGACATCCATAATTAAATGCAATTTCATCAAAACAACCAGAACAACTATTCCCATCACCATCACACACTCCACATTGGTCAATATTATTACTAAAACACTCATCATCAATATCATCATCATTCATAACCAAACCTGGCGGAATGTTATAATTACATAATTCAATTGGATCACCATAACCAAGTCCATCTCCATCATCATCAATATAATAATTCATAAAAATGGCATCACCATCACATGTTCCAACACAATCAAAGAAATTTGATTGACAAGTATCATCTATGTCTTCATCATTTAGTACCCAGCCATCTGGAACCAACTCTGAACAAAACTCTTCACCCATGCCAGAACCAAACCCATCTCCATCAACATCATTCCAATATGTTTGAACAATGGCGTCACCATCACATGTTCCAACACAATCAAAGAAATTTGATTGACAATAATCATCTTCATCTTCACTATTATCTGCCCAATTATCTTCAGGAACATCCCAGCCACAAAATAGTTGACAAGAAGAATCTTCAAGACAAGGCAGACACTCACCATTAACCTCAGTACAACTCCCTAACCCATCATTATCATAATCATACCAATAATTTTCAAGCGGTCCATTAAAACATCCACATCCTTGCTGATCTTCACCATTTCCAAAACATACACCACATTGATCAATATCTGAATTTGCGACATGTCCAGAATTACCACCTGAACAAATTCCGCAATCATCTAAATAAGCATATCCTCCAGGATCACCAAAACA
>CAZQYT010000122.1:0-4795 GCA_964597475.1 uncultured bacterium
TTCCTAATTTAGTATTCCAAAAAGATTTGCCAAAGGTAAATTCTTTAATGGTTGCTTCAGGTCAGGTTGCGCAGGTTTTAGGGCCAATGCTTGCAGCAATTGGTCTTTCATTATTTGGATTGATTCATTTATTTACGATTAATGCAATAAGTTTTTTCGTTTCAATGATATTGATTTTATTAATAATTGTACCTAAAATAAATAAAAAAAATGATAATGTCTCTAGTATGACAGGAATTAAAGAAGGATTGCTGTATTTGAAAAATCATGATGGGCTCATGGCATTATTATTTGTTACTTTTATTAATAATTTATTTATTATGGGGCCAGCTTATATTGGTTTGGTTGTTTTTGTTCGTGAAATTTTATTTAAAGATATATTTGTTTTTGCATTATTAGAAACATTTATGGGATTGGGTATGATTATTGGCTCAATTATTTTTTCTATTATAATTAATAGATGGAAATTAGTTAATATATTTTTTCTAGGTATTTTGATTGATGGTTTAACATTTAGTGCTTTATACTTTGTCAAGAATTATTTATTAGCAATATTTATTTTGTTTTTGCATGGCATTGGGATTCCACTTATAATTTTATCACGAACTATTTATGTTCAAACTTCTATTTCAGATCAATTTAGAGGAAGAATTTTTTCCATGATGCACATGTCTATAATGGGTACTACGGCAATTTCCATTGGTATTACTGGTTTTTTCTTAGAGTATATCAGTGCAGATTTATTATTTTTAATTATTGGAATTGGCGCGTCTGCATGTGTCATTATTGGTATGAGGTCGAAAAATTTTTTATGTTTAGATAGGATTTTCAATTGACTTTGTTTAGAAGTTGAAAAAACATTAAATTTAGCTATGTTGATTAGGATGGTGATTTAGTATTAGATTTTTTATGAGGTTTGGTTTTTTTATATATTTATAATATTTTTATTTTATTTTATAATTTGATATAGATTGTTTTTTCAATATATCACTTTTTATGTTAATATTTTTTATTTTACTTTTCTCAAACAAACCTTTTAATCACATCACATACATTATAGTCACTTTCTGATTAATTAATTATATATTAATCGGTAGGTATTATGAAGCCTGATAAGGAAATGTTCATCAATGTTTCTGCTGGAAGTACGCGTATAGCGATTACAGAAGGTGGAAAGTTGGTGGAATTACATATTGAACGGCCCGATCATCAGAGGATGGTGGGTAATATTTATAAAGGAAAAATTCAGAATGTCATCCCTGGGATGCAGGCGGCCTTTATAGATTTAGGCTATGAAGTAAATGCTTTTCTTCCATTTTCTGAGATAGGTAGTTCTGAAAACATGAAGAATTTTTCGTTTGATGATGATGACCAGGCGGGGAATAAAAAACAATCTAAAAGAAAAAATAATGATTTTAATCCAGCTAAAGATTTGCAGATTGGCAATGACATATTAGTGCAAGTAATTAAGGAACCTTTTAGCGGTAAGGGACCTAGAGTGACAACTAATGTTTCCATACCTGGAAGTTTGATGGTTTTGGTTCCTAATACAAATTATATTGGAATTTCTCGTAAACTTTCAGATAAATATGAAAAGCGTAGATTGCGCAGATCTGTTAAGGAATTTAAGCCAGATAATTTTGGTTTGATCGTTAGAACAATTTCTCAAGGCAAAGATCATTCAACATTATTAGATGATTTCAAGCGCGTTTGGGAAAAATGGAGCGAATTAGATCAGAAAGTTAAAAAGAAAGATGCACCCGCATTAGTTTATAAAGATTTTGCCACATCAGATCAAGTTATTCGTGATTTATTTACAATAGATATAAAACGGTTAGTTGTAGATGATAAGAATCTTTATAAAAGAATTTCTTCCTATATAAAAGATGTGAATCATGAACAATCTGATAAATTAGAATTATATAAAGGTAAAGGGACAGTATTTGGCTTCCATGAAATTGATGATCAAATAGGGAAATCATTAAGACGTAAAGTGTGGATGAAAAGTGGGGGGCATTTGGTTATTGAACATACAGAAGCTATGGTTGTTGTGGATGTCAATAGCGGTAGATACATAGGTAAAAAAGATCATGAATCAAATTCATTAAAAGTTAATTTAGAGGCTGCTAGAGAAGTCGCTCATCAATTAAGGTTGCGTGATATAGGTGGGTTGATAGTCATTGATTTTATTGATTTGCAAGAGCCTGTTAATCAAAAGAAGGTTTATGATGAATTGCGTAATGCTTTATCAAAAGATAGAGCAAAAGTATCTTTATCTGAATTTTCAAATTTCGGTCTATTGGAGATGACACGGCAAAGAATAGGCTTAAGTTTACTTTATACTGTAACATCAGAATGCCCACAATGTCATGGATTAGGTAGAGTTCGTTCTTTAGACGCTACATTAACTGAATTAGAAAATTGGTTAAAAAGATTTAGAGGAAAGGCAAAAGATCGTCGATTAAGGATAGATTTGCATCCTGATATGGTAAGGCATATTTATGAGACAAAATCAAAAGTCATTTCTGGTTTTATGTGGAAAAATTGGATGTTGATTGAAGTGAAGAAAGATTTTGATGTCAATCTTGATTCTTTCAAGGTGTATTCAAAAAAACGTAGAAAAGATGTTACTGATGAAGTATAGCTTGTTATATTTCATAAAAAGAAAATAAATTACTCGGCTAAATTATTAGATAGGTTTGTTATGTATGCATTAATAGAATTTTTAGGTAAACAATTTAAAGTTGAAGAAGGTTCTTCTTTGAAAGTGCCTTATTTAAACGAAAAGGTTGGAAGTAAGGTCACTGTTGAAAATATTTTATATTTAGAGGATGGTAAAACTAAAACCGTAGGCAAGCCATTTATTAAAGGTAAAAAGATTGATGCTGAAATTGTATCTCATGGGAAAAGTCGTAAGGTCGTGGTTTTTAAATTTAAAAGACGTAAGGGATATCAAGTAAAAAATACTCATAGAGATGACTACACTATTTTAAAATTTGGAAAATTAGGTGTACAAAAAAAACAGACGGCATCTAAAAAAAGTAAGACTGTAGATGAGAAAAAAGTTGCTGCAAAAAAAACTGTTAAAAAATCTACTGCATCAAAAAAAACTGAAGTAAAGACAAAATCAGCTAAAAAAGAGAAAGAATAAAAGATGGCTCATAAAAAAGGTGTTGGGAGTTCAAAGAATGGACGTGATAGTCAATCAAAAAGATTGGGTGCAAAAAGAGCAGATGGTCAAGTTGTTCATTCTGGTTGTATTTTGGTGCGTCAACGTGGCACAAAAATTCATCCTGGAATAAATGTTGGTAAGGGTGGCGATGATACTTTATTTGCCATGGTGGATGGTAAAGTAAAGTTTGAGCGCAAAGGTAGGGATAAAAAACAAGTAAGCATCATACCTCTTCAGTCATAATTTTATATAGTGACAGTATGATTGGCCCATTTTTTGGGCCTTTTTTTTATGCGATTATTATTATTTACAATATTATTTTCTTTTTCATATTGTTTTTCAATATCGGGGACAGTAAAAGACTTAGAAACAGGAGAACCTCTTGGTTACTCTAATATTATTATTGAAGAACTTAACATTGGAGCTGCATCTGATAATAATGGTTATTATGTCATTGTAAATCTTGATAGTGGAATGTATACAATAAAATGTATGGTGATAGGGTATGCCATTTTTGAGCAAAAAATCATCATAAAAGATGTTAATGAACGCTTGGATATAGAACTTAAAACTGAAGCTGTCGATATTGATGAAATAAAAGTGTCGGCTGAGCGTATGCGTTTTGAAAAAAAAGTAGATATAAGTCGTATTAATCTTACAAATAGGGATATACGTAGAACTCCTGCATTTATTGAGTCGGATGTTTTTAGAACTCTTCAATTATTGCCTAGTGTTTCAGCTGCCAATGATTTTAATTCAGCCTTAATTGTGAGAGGTGGTAGTCCAGATGAGAATTTAATTCTTCTTGATGGTGTAGAGATATATAACCCTTATCATGTTGGTGGTATTTTTTCTACGTTTAATGCAGATATGATTGCAGATTCAGAATTTCTTGCAGGAGGATTCCCAGCGTATTATGGAGGGAGGCTTTCTTCTGTTTTAAATATTACTTCAAGAGTTGGTGATTATAAAAATGGAAAATTATCTAAAAAAAATCCAATTAAGAAGTATATGGATTTTAGTCGCGGATCTGGAAACATTAGTTTACTTTCTGCGAAGTTGTTAGCAGAAGGATCTTTATTAAATGGTTCTTGGATTCTTTCATTACGTAGAACATATTTTGATAAATTTGTAGATTTGTATTATTCATCAAAGAGACAATCTCCTCCAATAAATTATTATTTCTGGGATTCTCATTTTAAAGGTAGCATTCCTATAGATTCAAATAATAAATTAATTTTTAGCCAATTCACTGGCAAGGATGATTTATTTCTTTCATTTGGTGGTGAAGATTTTCCTGGTATTGATTTTGATTGGGTATGGGGAAATAGTACTAGAAATTTGACATGGCGATATATACCTAATAATAATTATTTAGTTACAACTAGTGCTTCGATGACTAAATATGATTTTAATGTAGGTTTTGATGTTGATTTTAACTCTGGCGCACTTGATCCAGATTCATCAGAAACGTTGCTTTTAGATTCAGAATCTGCTGATCTCTCATTGAAAACAAATAATATTGTTCAAGATATTACGTTTAGCCAAAATATTAAATATATATATGATGAAAAAATAAATTTTGATTTTGGCTGGCAAATTAAAAAAATGAATTTAGATTTT
>CAZQYT010000123.1:0-4789 GCA_964597475.1 uncultured bacterium
ATTCGATAATCATCATCCCCATGCATAAATGTTGACCATTTGACAATACTAAGATCCGAATCTAAAATTGCTTTCAAACTTAAAATTCCGTCACTTAAAGAAGATAATAATATTTCTGTTTCCATTAAAACTGATTTAGAAAATTTCTCCTTTTCATTAATAATCATTTGAGTGAAATTAATTATATCTATCTCAAAACTTTCCATTTCAACCAATATATCCCATAGGGTTGGCATTGAATCAACAAATTCATCGTTAACATCTCTATACATATGTTTTTTAATTAAATAATCTGACTTATTTAAATCATTTTTTCGAATTTTTAAATATGATTTAAAAAAATCCGTCAAATTATTTTTTATCATATTACTAGATATGGAAAGTCTAGTAAATTTTTCAAAAATCTCTTTATGCTGTTTAATAAAAACTAATTTAGATTTTTTACTTTTATCACTAAAATATTGAAAAACAGAATTAAAAGTATTTAAATCAAATTGCCTCCCTAGTTGATCTCGCATTATACTTGCAAAATGATGTGCTTCATCAACTACATATATAAAATCATCTGGTAAATATGAATTTTCATTTTGCAATTCACTAGCAAATAAAGAATGATTTACAATTATAATATCAGCATCTATGATCTTATTTCTAATTTTCCCCAAATAACAACCATTATGTTTTTTACATTTATTAAATGAACAATACCCTCTTTCACTTTTAAGAATTGACCATAAACGTTTATATCTATCTCTTTGAAAACCATTGCACTCATTTATATCTCCAGTATTAGTTTCATTTTCCCAAACTAAAATTGCCATAAAAGCTTCATATTCATCAGCATTTAATAGATTAGTATGATTTTGAACAAGATTATCTAAACGAGTTTTACATATATAATTATGCTTTCCTTTATAAATAACTGTTTTAATATTCATATTTAAAACTTTCGACAACAAAGGGATATCATTAATAAATAATTGCTCTTGTAAATTTTTTGTTTGTGTTGAAACAACCAAAGGTATGTTTTTCTTTCTAGAAGCAAAAAATCCTGATGTCAAATAGGCTAATGATTTCCCTAATCCGGTTCCAGCTTCAGCAATTATAATATTTTGATTATAAAAAGCTAAAAAAATATCATTTATAAGATTAATTTGAGATGAACGTTTTTCATAAAATGGCCATTTTTTATTAATCAAACCACCATCCTCAAACCAATCTAAAGGTGAATCCGGCATATCAGATTCAATAAATGATTTTTCAAGAAAATAAACATTATTACAAGGTTTATAAACAGAGGAAGACGCTATTATACCGTTTAATAAATTTTTCCTAACTGCCATTTTAACTATATTAGAAAATAACTTTTTATTTTTTATAATCACAGAATTTTTAACAATTGTATCAATTTTTTGTATAATATATAACGATTTTGAAAGAATTTCTTTAATTAAACAAACAAATAATAAACCTGTTGCCAATGCGTCTGACTTAGCTCTATGAGCATTTTTAATTGAAATATTAAAATATTCACATAACGATGATAATTTATAACTATTATGAAAGTAAATAAACGTTCTAGCTAATGGAAGTGTATCATATAAAATAAAACTATCAAAATCTATTTCATATTTAATAGAAGATTCTTTAATAAATTTGTAATCAAAATCTATATTTTGTCCAACTATAGAAGAATTATCTATAAAATCAATCAATTCTTGAATCACATCTTTCAAAAGTGGAGCATTCTTAACCATAGAGTCACTAATCCCTGTAATATCCGTAATAAATGCAGGAATTGGTATTTCAGGATTAACAAGAGTAGAAAAATCATCTTTAGGTTTTCCATTAATAAATCGAATAGCTGAAATCTCTGTAATACGATCCATTTTAGGATTTAAGCCTGTTGTTTCTAAATCAATGACAACAAAATCATCTAACTCTAACTCTAATAAAATAGAGCTAAAACTTTTTTTATTAGACACCTGAGAATGCTTTCATAACGTCAATTATCAAAGATGGCTTTTTAAATACAGTAACTTTAAAAACAGAGGTGAGAGTTCTCTTATTTAACGGAATTGTCTCTACTTTCTGCGCAATACCATTAATATCATTATCTGTTAATCCTTGAATCGAATCCTTGATTTTATAAAATCTTTCATAATTTTTCCCAAAAGAACTCCACATAATACTTGAGTAATTTTTTAAAAAATCCATTGAATAATCACCCGTTTTTATTGCATCTGCAGCAACTTTTCCAGCAATTGACCCACCCTTCATTCCAGAAGTAATACCTCCTCCTGTCAAGGGATTTATCTGATGTGCAGCATCTCCTACCAACATAAGCCCATTATTTATTGGATTCCTCATTGGCCTTGCGCAAGGAACTCCTCCACACATTGTTGTATGCAAAGATGCATTAGGAAATTTTTTTTCCATAAATTCATCTAAATAGTTTTTAGCTGATTTATATCTACTATGCTTACCACTAATTCCAAGTCCAATATTAGCAAAACGATTTCCTTTAGGAAAAATCCATAAATATCCACCTGGCGCATATTTCTCACCTACATACATTACCATATTATTTCTTTTCACATCAACATTAGAGACAGAATATTGAATTGCAGATTCCATATCTTTCATTTTAACATTTGTTTTTATTCCACCCCATCGACCTATTCGAGAACTTATTCCATCAGCACCAATTACAATTTTAGATTTTACAATTTTTTCTTCGCCAAGATAATCAAATTTCACTCCTGTGACAAAGTTATTTTCAATGATTAAATTCTTTACATATGCTTTTGTATAAATTTCTGCGCCAATATTTGATGCATATCGTGATAAATCATAATCAAAAATTCTACGATTTAAAATATATCCCATTTTAGAAGAAAAATTTACTTCAACCTCTTTCCCATCAGGAGAAACAAGAGTGACACCTTGGATTTTTTCTGCTACCCAGGTTTTTTTTATGTCAAAAAATTCTTCTATACCAGAGCTCCCAGCAGCTTCACCACATCTAACAGGATAGCCAATATCCCTATCTTTTTCTAATAAGCAAACTTTACCTCCTAATTTTGCAACTTCATAAGCAGCCATGGATCCTGCGGGACCACCACCAACCACAACGACATCATATTCAGACAACATTACCGCTAACCAATACCTCTATAGGGCAAATAAAAACACATAAATCACAATCAATACATATTTCATCTTCAATATTAATTGCATATTCACGAACTTCTATACAATCGACAGGACAAACAGTTACACAAGCAGCACAATAATCACAAACATTTTGACGAATATCAATCATCTTCTACAAGAAATGTTGGATAATGCCAATTAAAACGATGCCAATAATAATATTTACTTAAATAATATGTAATTAATAATGGAATTGAATACCATGGGAAATAAGACAAAGCAAAAAAATTAATTATAAAAATTGGATATCTAATCGATCTTATTATATCTTTATTAAAACGTCTAAATCCTGAAAAAATAAAAAATGGGAAAAACACTATATTTGCGGTTGACAATAATGGATCATTTAATGACAAACTAACAACCAATGATATGCTAATTAAAAATAATGGTGAACTTAAAAAAAATAATTCATTAAAAAATTTTCCATCTTTTTGATTTATAAATAAATATCCATTCTTCATATCATTAATGATAATTAATAATATTATGGAGCTAAATGTAAAAACATACGACAAAAAACGAAATATGAATGCATCTATTGAAAAATTGAAATTTTCAAACCCACTATAATCAAATACTATTAAACATCCAATAAAATAAAGTAAGATTGAAATAAATAAAAAAATCAAGCAAGCCACATAAGGATTGTAATGCCAATTAATCGGTTTTTGTTTAAAACTAATACCCAAAAGATAAAAAATACAAAAACAACTAACTGCAATTAACCAATTTAGAAAAAGTAACATTATAATTGAAAAAATAAATAATTTATTTGAAATTGATTGGCGTAAACTGAGTGAATAAAAGGATTCCTCTAATAATGAATATGGATTATTATTAGGATCTATTTGCATAATAATAAATGCTGAACCAATTAATAAAGTAATAAGAGAAAAAATAGCCAATGTTTTAATTGAAAAATTAAGATCCCAATAAAAATTATTGTCAAAACATAAATTCATTGTAATCATACCTAAGACTATCACACCCCAAATTAAAAAATAAAAAGTGGGCCTAATAAGAAAAATAAAATCTAAAAAAGGAACAATTCTTTTATGAATAGAATGGTGAAGTAAAAAATTTTTAACCATTATTTATTTCTAACAGACATAATGATTAATCAAAATTAATAATTGTATATAATAGTCTTAAAATCATCTAGTACTATGTAAATCCCTTAAATACTTATCGTCTACACCGCCTGTTATATATTTTCCATCAAAACATGAACAATCAAATAGCTCTAAATTGGTACTATTGCTTTTTACCGCTTCAATCAAATCTTCCAAATCTTGATAAATCAATCTATCTGCACCTATCTTCTCTGCAACTTCCTCGATACTTCTATCATAAGCAACTAGTTCCTTAACATATGGCATGTCAATTCCATAAACATTAGGAAATCTTATTGGGGGTGACGCACTCGCAAAAAAAACTTTTTTCGCACCAGCATCTCGCGCCATTTTAATAATTTCCTTACTAGTATTCCCTCTAACTATTGAATCATCTATTAATAATACATTTTTATTATTAAATTCAATATTAATTGTATTCAATTTTTGTCTAACAG
>CAZQYT010000124.1:0-4787 GCA_964597475.1 uncultured bacterium
GGGAATGACAATGCAATCCAACCATTCATCTTGTCTAATGAGATTTTCTTTATAAACATCATCTTGCATATCAAATAAACCCCAAGACAACGCTGCAATAATTTTAATATTTGGACCATTTTCGATGATTTGTGGCAATATTTTACAAAGCTCACTAATCACGCTTGTACCTCTTACAAGAACAACGCCTTCTTTTTGGCGATCCTCGTTATAATCTTTAATTAAATAAGCACCACGAGCAGCCTCAAAATGGCTTTCCATTCCAAGTTTTTTTCTATCTGGAATTTCAATAGGTGGCCGTGTCAAATGTAGTGCCAAAATAGGTATCTCAGTCTTCAAAGCTGCTCCCAACATTACTGGCACTTCATTATATTCCCATGGATGAAGATTAATAATGTGTCCTTCGGGAAAAAGCTGTGTAACTCCTGGTGCAAAAATACCAAAATGCGTTCTAAAATCTTCAGCAGTTTCTGGACCAGAATGACCTGCAACCCAAATAGTCTTACCAACTTTCAATTGTGAATCTTGTGCAATTTGACTATACAAACGATATGCACCATATTTTAAATATGAAAAAGAACCATAGGTACTACATGCCGTAATGAATCCTGAATGATTTTCATATGGCGATGAATCAAAATTAACAGAACTAATTCCTGTCATGATTCCAGCATTTGCAAATTCCGTAATACCTTGAGGAATAAGCGTACCTTCTTTATTATTTTGACGGTGATACATGCCAAAGTCCTGTTCATCACCAAAACCTTTACTAAAACCAGCAATATTTGTTGACCCAGCCAAATCAGCAGAAGATGCAAAGGCAATTGGCCTACCATATTTTTTTCTTACATGACTATTCAACCAAGAGCCAAATTTACCAAAAGCTTCTCTATTTGGAGCTTTTTCACCTGATTTTTTATAAAGATCCTTTGGGTAATTTTTAAAATCATAAACATGAGGATCTAACATTGGATTATTTTTAAAAGTACCTGCTATTTCATCATGCATTGGAACCGAGTCAGCAATATCCAATAATCTATTTGCCAAAAAATCTGTCAAACCTGGCATTTTATCAAAAAGTGACAAAACAGAATCTAACGTAGATGACATTTGCTTTTTATTATCTTCAAACTTATCAGAGGCAGGCATGTCCATGTATTTAAAATCAATGCCATGATCTTTAGAAAATTGACGACGAATTTCCCAAAATTCTTTTGAATTCCGTTTATGAGGAGAACCATGACTAGCTTCATCATACTTTAAATAGCCTCTACCTTTCCTTGTTTTAACCCATAATGTTTTTGGTTGATCTTCTTTACCTGATCTAAACAATGATTCATATGCATTTAAAATGCTCTCCCAATCTTCTCCATTTTCAGTTCCTTCAACTTTCCAACCATATGGTTCAAACCAATCTTTAGGAGTACCATGTTTTATTTCACTAAATGGCCTAGAATCAATACCATAATCATTCCAATCTACCACATAAATAAGATTACCAACGCCCATGCCATAAGCAGAAATTCTAGCTTCATGAGAAATGCCAGTGGTAAGACCGCCCTCTCCTTCAAAGGCAAATACCTTAACATCTTCAGCGCCAACATGTTTCATGGCAAAAGCTTGACCTACAGCTGGAGCAGAGCCATGCCCAGAAGGGCCCGTATTATATTTAAAAAATAATGTTTTACCTTCCATTTCAGCGTGACCAGATAAACCATCCCGTCTCCGAAGAGTCAACAAATCACTTGGAAATAGAGTATAATCATCTCCCATGGGGTTAAGATATTTGTCATTTCCAGTTTCAATGAATTTTCTTCTTAAGGCTTCATTAAATACGGCAAGAGTAGCATAAATGACAGGATTAGTATGACCTGCGACTAAGACAAAACGGTCACCAAATGTTTTTCCTGGGTTTCTTATGTCCCATCGCATGACTCCAGATAATAATGTTGATACTAATACAGGCATTTTTGAACGTGATCCGCCCGGATGACCGCTTTGAGATAAATTTAGAGCAATGTCAATGCATTGATCAATCATTCCCCCAATTGCATCCCAATAATGAAATTCTTTTTTTAATTCAGAAATTGGTAAAATCATAATAAGTAATTTACGGAGATAAAATCTCTTTCTTCAAATGATTGAATGGAATCATGCCTTGTTCTAAAATTTTCTGATGAAAATCATATAACGCGTAATTATCATCAAAATTACCTATTTTTTTCTCATATTCTTTTTGCAATGAATTCATCTCCAACATGCCTATGAAAGAATAAGTCCCAGAAAATAACTTTAGTTCCATTTCTTTCATCATTTTATCAGCTTCTTTATCAGTTAAAAATGATTCGTTTTTTAAATATGAAATTGCTTTTTGTCTAGTAATTTTTCCAGTGTAATATTGTCCTTCAATATATCCAACACATGATGTTTTTAGTTCTTCCTTTAATAATAATATCAAATGAAAATTATCAGAAGGAAAATATCCTAAATCCATTAATATTCTACTAGAATACAATTCCCATCCTTTTTGATTAATTAAATCTGGAAATAAATACCTTATGGACATGGGACGTTTTTGAGAATATGACATTTGAACCATTCTACCTGGATTGATATTTTTAGCATTTAAAATATCAATCTCTTGTTTAATCAATGGAAACAATCCTTCTGATTGGCCATGATTCATTATAAAATAAATAATTTCTGAATTAACTTTTTGATGATGCCCGAAAAGTTCAACCTCATCCTTTAAAGGTAAATATCCAGGATATAAAGCCAATTTAATTCTTTTTTTATTATTCACGTTCATTATGTTTTTAGAATTAATAAATTTTTCCATTTTAGACATTGAATCAAAAAAATGAGCTAAAATTCCAGAATTAGATACCTGATTTTCTGGTTTATTATAAATATAATCGATTGACCAATGTATTACTTCAAGGGTATCATCTCTATCAAGCCAAACTGGCTCATCATTTTCCATCAAATAAATAGGTAATGATTTTTCAAATAATTTATTTTGAATTGGAACTATTTTTTTATGTGCCAATTTATAAACTTTCTCAAAAAAATATTTTTTATCTACTAATAATGGAAACGCATTAAATAAATCTAAATAAATAGGAAACTCAATCTTGGAAAAATTACTACTTCCATTAGACAGCCACTTACCATGTTTAACCAATGCTTTTTTACCTGAAATTATCAATAAATCAATTTCATCTAAAGTTAAATTATCAGAATTTAACTTAATTGGCATGTCATCTAATAATTTCATGATACCTTCTAGTATATTTTTAGCTTCTTTAAAGTGAATCTCAGAAAATAAATTCAATGATGATTTAGAACTCTCGAGATATTTTGGAATTAAACTTAATCTATTTTTAACAGCATTAACCCTATCAATCATTTTAATATTTTGGGATTCACTTATAAGAAAAAGTCCATCATATATTTCTTTCAATACCCATGAGGGGTTCCATTCCCAAGGCTTGATTTTTTCCATGAAATATTTCATTTCTTCTAATTTAGAGACAAGTATTTCATAATTAATCCTATCTTCTGTAGACAACTTTGTTGGATCTATTTGAGAAAGTTCTATTATAAAACGAGAAATATCTGCAACATGTTCTTCATTTTGTTCACTTCCAATCATTCTAAATAATCCATGATGATCAGATATACCATATCGTGATGCTTCAACAGGATGAAATTTGAAATACCAATTAATGAATGCTTCATTTAAGTCATGAAATGATCTTTCTACTGAAGTTTGACAGCCAATTAATAAAAATATTATTAATACAATGAAATGCTTCAAAAATTTACCTGACGTTTCCTGACCACCCCATCTTAGTTCTCAATGTATCAAAATAACTGGAATCAACTAAATTAATTAATTTTGCATCATGAGAAGCTTTAACAATTTTCACACAAATAGATTTATTTAATTCAAAACTAATTTGTCCATCAATGGTCAAAGAAAATTCATCATTCAATGTAAATTCTATTATTTCATTAGCTCTTAAAACAATTGGTCGAGCTGATAAACTATGTGAACAAATTGGAGTAACTGTAATTAAAGATAAATCTGGATAAACTATCGGACCTCCTGCAGACAAAGAATATGCCGTACTTCCTGTTGGAGAAGAAATAATAAGGCCATCTCCTTCATATGTATTAAGATAATTTTTAGATACCTGAACTTCTGTCTTTACAATCCTTGCTGAAGGACCATGATTGACAACTATATCATTCAAAGCATATGATTTTTGTTTGTTCTTACCATCAATAAAACTTACTTCCAATAACATTCTTTTTGAAACATCATATTTACCATCGACTAAATCATTAATACTATTCTCTAAATTTTCTTCAACGCATTCACTTAAAAAACCTAAACCACCAATATGAATTCCCATTATCGGCTTTTGCATATTACCAAGCCTTCTTACTGTAGACAGGATGGTACCATCACCCCCAACAGCCAATAAAACATCAGCCTTTTTCGCCAAATCATCAAATTGAACAAGATTATATTTTTGATGATTTATTTTATTTTTACTTTTCAACAAATCATTAGATATCAATAATTCCACATCCCTTTTAAATAAAATATGTGAAATTTTATCTAAAATTGAAAAAAATTTGTTTTTCCTATAATTTCCAGTACAGCCAACTATCATGAATTTTGCACTCCATCTTTTTTAATGAACCCATCTGCAGTTTTCATGATTGTTTTAATTTTATTTTCTGCTTCTTCAAGATCGCTTTGACATGATTCTGTT
>CAZQYT010000125.1:0-4783 GCA_964597475.1 uncultured bacterium
ACATGTTCTTTATAAAATTGTAATGGAGTCAAGTTTTTAAATCGTTTAAATTTTTTCTTTCTATTTCTAATTTGCCAATCAAATGAATCAGGTGGAGTCCCCAAACAAACACATAACAAATTATAAATTGTAGCCATCATTTCTTCTTTATTTTTACGTAATTGTAATATAGTAGCACCTTTTTCATGTGAATTTCGTAATTCACTTGAAAATTCTCTTAATTTTCTTGTTATAAACCTATTCATTAAATAAGATTGACTACTTTGATAGCTTTCTGGCATTACAGATTGCGGTACAATTCCATATTTTTCTATTAAATTAACAAACATATCCCATTGTCCCCCATCATTTATGGGGCCAGATAGTAGCCACATCATTAAACGACTATCATAAGATTCATCTAATGTTAAAAGTATATTTTCTAAAAAATAATTTGATTTTTCTAATTTATCAAAAAACATAAAATAATTTTGGGAAAATTCAAAATTATCTAATTTATATTTTTCACTTAGAGTTATTCTCATAAGATTTAATCCTGCAAATCCCCAGCATCTGCCACTTGATTTCTGATTGGTTACTTTTTTCATTTCATTTTTTATTACATGGGAATATGTATGATCAATTTTTCTAAATGTATCCCAGTCCATTGCAACATCCATAATATTACTTCTAGTTAATGCATTTCTAGATAAAGATAAGATGGAATTTTCATTATATTTTTTTTTAAATGATTTTATATTGGTTTTTGAAATTTCTGCTTTCATTATTATTCCTTTTTTAATTAATTGAGCCACTGAGAGGAGTTGAACCTCCGACCCACGCATTACGAATGCGTTGCTCTACCAACTGAGCTACAGTGGCATAAATTATTAATGTTTTATTACATAATTTACAAAATTGTATAAGTATTTGATTTGAATATTGTATCTTATGAAACTTAAATCACAAGGAATCTTTACATGACATTTATTATTATTGGATTTTTTATCATTATTGGATTTTATTTAATTTTTTCTTACAATAATCTTATAAAAAATAAAAATCTAGTTCAAGAGGGATGGAGCAGTATTGATGTCCAATTAAAACGAAGATCAAATCTTATTCCCAATATTGTAAATGCAGTAAAAGGATATATGAAACATGAAAAACAACTGTTTGAAGAAATTACAGAATTAAGAGCACAAAGTGACTCTGCAAATTCTGTAACCGATCAAGGAAAAGCAGAATCCTCTTTGTCAAACTCCTTGATGAATTTATTTGCTGTTGCTGAAAATTATCCTGAATTAAAAGCAAACGAAAATTTTATAGATTTACAAAAACAATTACAAGACATAGAAAATGAAATTCAAATGGCAAGAAGATATTATAATGGAACAGTGCGAAATAATAATGTATTAATAGAGTCATTCCCTACTAACATAATTGCAAATTCATTTAATTTTAAAAAAGCTGATTTTTTTGAAATTGAAAATCCTGAAGTACGTAATGTACCAAATGTTGAATTTTAACATAAAAATAATTTTATTTTTATGTTTTAATGGATTATTATTTTCCAAAGAACAAATATTAAAATATGAAACCGAATTATCTTTAAATAAAGATGGTTCTCTATTTATAATTGAGAATATCACTGTTAAGGCTGAAGGAAATAAGATTCAAAGAGGTATTACAAGAGAATTTCCAGCTAAATATAAAAAAAAATTTGGTGATAACATCGTCATAGATCTTGAAATAATTGACATATTAAAAAACAATATCCATGAATCTTTTTTTGTTAAAAATAAATCTAATGGGAAAATTATTTATATTGGAAATAAAGATGTTTTTTTAAAACATGGTAATTATACTTATACATTAAAATATAAAATAAATCGTCAAATTGGATTTTATGAACATTTTGATGAGCTTTATTATAATGTCATTGGTACGGGATGGAGTTTTCCAATTAATAATATTGCTGTTAAACTTTCATTACCTCCTGATGCTGAAATAATCAAACAAGTTGCCTACACAGGATCAAAAAATCAAGTCGGAAAAAATTATATTTCAAAAAAATTATCACCAAATATAATCACATATAAAAATTTAAAACCTTTTTTAGCTTATGAAGGCTTGACAATTGCGGTTTCATTCCCTAAAGGAATAATTAAAGAACCAACAAAAGGAGAAAAAACTTTATTTTATTTAAATGATAATATTGCCATATTAATAATTATTATGGGCTATTTGATTTTATTATTTTATTATTTATTTGCCTGGAAAAAAGTAGGTAAGGACCCAGAAAAAGGCACAATAATAGCGCAATATAAACCACCATTAAATTTTTCACCTGCCATAATAAGATATATTTTAAATATGGAGTTTGACAAAAGATGCTTTAGTGCTGCCATGGTAAACATGGCGAGAAAAGGTTACTTAGATATTATTAATGATGATGATGATTTTAAATTATCAAAAAAAAGTGATGATTTTTCTTTATTATCAAAAGGAGAAAAAATATTAGCAAAAAAATTGTTTATAAAAAATAATGTCATTACATTAAAAAATACAGAAAATATAATAATAAGAAAAGCAATTCATAGTTTTAAAAAAGCTTTAAAAAATGAATTGAATACAAATTATTTTAATGCAAATGCCAAGTGGGTATTCCCGGGAATTGGCATTAGCCTAACAACTACATTATTATCTTTTATTGTAATGGATGGTTTAACATTTACAATATTAGCATCCATTATAATTTTACTAATTACAAATATTTTATTTACATATCTTATGAAAGCCCCAACCATGCATGGTAGAAAAATAATGGATCAAATTGAGGGATTTAAATTATATTTATCCATTGCAGAAGCAAACCGACTAAATCTTTTAAATCCTCCTAAAAAAACCCCAAACTTATTTGAAAAATTCTTACCGTATGCAATTGCATTAAATGTTGAAAATGAATGGGGAGACCAATTTAATTCCATTTTATCAAATTTAGATGAGGAAAACAATTCATATCAACCTCATTGGTATCATGGATATCACTCATCAAGATTTTCTGTTAATAATTTTACATCATCAATAGGAAAATCTTTTTCTTCAGCAATAAGCTCGGCAGCAACCCCTCCTGGTAGTTCTTCGGCTAGTGGTGGTGGTGGTTTTGCTGGTGGTGGTGGAGGAGGAGGTGGCGGAGGAGGATGGTAAATAAACCAAAAGAAAATAATTTAGCATATAAAAAAAAACTTACTCCAGAAGAATATAGAATTACTAGAGAAGGTGGTACAGAAATTCCGTTTACAGGCAAATATTGTAATTTATTTGATAAAGGAATATATTTATGTATTTGCTGTGATACACCTCTATTTAATTCTAAATCAAAATTTAATTCTGGAAGCGGATGGCCAGATTTTCATTCTGCAATTAAAAAAGAGAATTTAAAATTTAAAGATGATTATAGCTCTGGGGAAAAACAGATTGAAGTAAAATGTAATACATGTGATTCACATTTAGGCCACATATTTGAAGATGGTCCAACACCACATTATACAAGATATTGAATTAATTCGGCAGCGTTGAAGTTTCAACCAGAATGACTTTGATAAATTTAAAAAAATAACTTAATTTTATATGCAATGAAGATGGGAAAAAATAATTTAAATATAAAAAAACCTCGAAATTCGAGGTTTTTTTATATAAACATTATCCGTGAATAATAAAACAAAACTTGTCTTAGAAAATGGAATATCATTTATAGGGAATTCGCTTGGAGCTAAAGGTGAAACCATTGGAGAAATATGTTTTAATACAGGAATGACTGGCTATCAAGAAATTTTAACAGATCCTTCTTATTGTGGACAAATTATTACAATGACATATCCTCACATAGGAAATTATGGTACCAATGATAATGACATTGAATCAAATAATATATATGCCGCAGGATTTATCATTAAAGAAGAAACCATTTATCCTTCTAATTATAGATCAACAAAATCTATTGGGGAATATTTAAAAAAAAATAACATAATTGGTATACAAAACATAGATACTAGGATGTTAACACGGATTATTCGTAATGAAGGAGCAATGAATGCCATTATAAGCAATGAAGACTTAAATGAAAAATCATTATTAAATAAGGTAAAATCTGCGCCCAAAATGGATGGTCAAGATTTGGCTAAATCAGTTACAACAAAAAAACCATATGAATGGAATTCAAATGAGAATAAACCATATAAAGTTGCCGCCATTGACTTTGGAATAAAACATAATATAATTAAACAATTAATTGATAATAATTGTAATGTAAAGATTTTTCCAGCCAATATTTCTCATGAAGAAATAATTAAATATAATCCTGATGGAATTTTTTTATCTAATGGACCTGGAGATCCTTCTGCTGTTAATTATGCAATAAATACAGTAAAAAAATTAATAGGAATAAAACCAATATTTGGAATATGCCTAGGACATCAAATTCTTGCATTAGCATTAGGAGGAAAAACATATAAATTAAAATTTGGTCATAGAGGTTGTAATCATCCTGTAAAAAATTTACAAACAAATAAAACAGAAATTACAAGTCAAAATCATGGATTTTCTGTCGACTCACATTCATTAAATAAAAATATTGAAATTACACATATAAGTTTAAATGATAATACTGTTGAAGGATTACGGTGCAAAGAAAAACAACTTTTTTCAATACAATTTCATCCTGAATCTAGTCCTGGCCCACATGATAGTAGGTATTTATTTAAAGAATTTACTAAAATGATGAAACAAAAAATTCATGCCT
>CAZQYT010000126.1:0-587 GCA_964597475.1 uncultured bacterium
AGCAGCTCTCTCCATACATTTAGCAGTCTGTTTCATATCAATTATATGTACACCATTTTTTTTCATTGAAATATAATTACCAAAACGAGGGTGCCAGCGACTTGTAGGATGGCCAAAATGTGCGCCAGCAGCAATTAATTGTTCAACAGATATAACATTCATATTTTTTCCTTATCTTTTAGAAAATTGAAACTTTTTTCTCGCGCCAGGTTGTCCATATTTTTTACGTTCAACCTCTCTTGAATCTCTAGTCAACATACAAGCATTTTTCAATGGAGATTAACTTGTTCTAGACATCTTGCAACACCTAGACGTACAGCACCTGCTTGCCCAGAAAGTCCACCACCATTTACATTTGCAGAAATATCATATTTTCCATTAACTTCTAAAATATTTAAAGGCTGGTCAAGCATCATTTTCAGACTATCTCTGCCAAAATATTCTCTAACTTCTCTTTTATTAACTAAAAACCTTCCCTTGCCAACAGTCAAGGCAACACGAGCAACAGAAGATTTACGTCTACCAATAGCTCTCCATGATTCATTCTTTTTTGTCATCTAAAATTCCTTTTATATTGTTATTGTTTT
>CAZQYT010000126.1:597-4766 GCA_964597475.1 uncultured bacterium
CAGCATGAGGATGATTCTTAGAATTATAAACTTTTAAATGCTTAAGAAGTTTATTTCCCAATCTATTATGCGGCAACATACCCTTAACTGCATTATTAATAATTTTTTCTGGATTTTTTTGCAACATTTTTTTAAAACTTATTGTTGTAGCTGAACCAGGAAAGCCTGAATGACTAAAATAAATCTTATCTTTCTCCTTATTTCCTGTTATTTTTACTTTATCAGCATTTATTATGATTACAAAATCACCCATATCCATATGAGGTGTAAAATAAGGCTTACCTTTACCTCTTAATAATTGCGCAACACGGCTAGAGAGGCGACCTAATGTTTGATCCTCAGCATCTACAAGGTACCAATCCCGCGTTATTTCAGCCAGCTTAATTGATGTTGTTTCCATTTTTTCCTTAAAATTTATTAACGATAAATACTAACATATACAGCTTGGAAAATTAGGAGGTATTATTTTATATAGTCAAGGTTTAATCGAAATTAATTCCAATTGAATTTTTACCTGAAATTACCCCACTAATTCTACCTGTAAAATTCATTCCAATCATCGGAGAATTTTTTGACCTAGATAAAATATTTTCTTTTTTAAAAGTCCATTGAGATTCTAAATCAATAATACAAATCTCAGCTAATTTATTAATAGCGAAAGGAGTAAAGTCTATTCCTAAGACTGACGAAGGACCTATGGTTAAGCATTTTATGATTTTCTCAATTGAAACTCCATGTTCAATCAATGTAGTGTAAACTAATCCAAATGCTGACTCTAAGCCTATCATACCACAAGGAGAATGAATAATATCCATTTCTTTCTCTTCAATAGTATGTGGAGCATGATCAGTTGCAATACAATCTATAGTCCCATCTAATATTCCTTCAATCAACATCATTCTATCCCAATCTGTTCTTAAAGGTGGTGCAACTTTTGCATTTGTATCATAAAATTTCATTAAATCTTCTGTTAATCCTAAATGATGAGGAGTCACTTCAGCTGTAACTTGCACACCTTTAGATTTGAATTTACGAATAATTTCAACTGAACGACCTGTGGAAACATGAGGAATATGGATTTTACCATTTATAAATTCTGCAATTTCTAAATCACGATAAATCATTGTAGATTCAGATATGACTGGATTTCCTTTCAAACCAAGTTTTGTTGACAAAGCACTTTCATTCATTATGCCATCATTCCTTAAACAAATATCTTCAGCATGATTTATAACAGGTATATCAAACATCTTTGCATATTCAACAGCATACCTCATCACCTGTCCATTTTGAACAGGCAAACCATCATCTGAAATTGCAACTGCACCTGCACTTACCATCTCTCCAATCTCAGTTATTTCTTTCCCTTTTTGACCTTTAGTTATGGCTCCAATTGGATAAATTTGAATACATAAATCTTTTGACTTTTCCAAAATAAACCTAATAGATTCAGGCGAGTCTAAAGGTGGATTAGTATTAGGCATGACACATACCCTAGTAAAGCCTCCTACCATAGCTGCCATTGAACCTGTTTCTAAAGTCTCTTTATCTTCTCTACCTGGCTCTCTAAAATGTGTATGCAAATCTAAAAAACCAGGAGTAATAAATTTACCTTTACAATCAATTCTTTTAATTTCTTTATTAAAGGAAATTTTTCCTATTTTTTTAATCAAACCATCAGATATTAATACAGAAGCCTTACTTTTTTTATCAGAAACAGGATCATAAAGCGTCCCATTCTCCAATATAAAATCTTCCTTAAATTGCGATATCATTTAGAATCCCCATCTTCAGTTGCCAATAAATGATATAATATACTCATTCTAATAGCAACTCCATTTAAAACTTGATTTAATATAATAGCCTGCTCGCCATCAGCAATCATACTATCTATTTCAACACCTCTATTTATTGGCCCTGGATGCATAATTACAATTTCTTTTTTATGAACCAACAATCTTTCTTTAGTTATTCCAAATTTCTTTCTATATTCTCTCACAGATGGAATAATACCAATCCCCATACGCTCTCTTTGAATTCTCAAAACATTAATTGCATCAGCCCATTCGATAACTTCATCAATATTATAATTTACTTGGACACCCATCTCTTCAATTCCATTAGGTATTAAATGAGGAGGCCCACATAAAATAATTTCTGCCCCCATTTTATTAAGCCCTATTATGTTCGAAAGAGCTACTCTACTATGACTTACATCACCTACAATCCCAATTTTTAAACCATTTAATTGTCCAAATTTTTCTTTAAGACTCATCAAGTCCAATAAAGCTTGAGTAGGATGCTCATGGGAACCATCACCAGCATTAATTATAATTGAATCAACATATTTACTAAGCTGTAAACAAGACCCCGGAGATGGATGCCTCATCACAATACAGTCCATCTTCATGGCATGAATATTTTGTATTGTATCCTTAAGACTTTCACCTTTATTTAAACTTGAAGAACTTGCTGAAAAATTAGTCACATCAGCTGAAAGACGCTTTTCAGCTAATTCAAATGATAAACGTGTACGGGTAGAATTTTCAAAAAAAAGATTAACAATGTTTTTACCCGTTAAAGAGGGTACTTTTTTTATTGGTCTATCTAAAACTTCACGAAACGTGAACCCCGTATCAATTAACAATCCAATATCTTTAGAATCAAGATACTTAATACCTATCAAATGTTTTGATGAAAGATTAGACATTAGTCCATATACTCCACTAATAATACTGAATCTTCTCCATCAACATCTTGTAATTTTACATGAATATGTTCATTATTAGACGTTGGATAATTTTTACCAACATAATCTGCACGTATAGGTAATTCTCTATGCCCTCTATCTACCAATACAGCCAATTGTATGCAAGAAGGCCTACCATACGAAAAAACTTCATCCATTGCTGCTCTTATCGTACGTCCAGTATATAAGACATCATCAATCAAAATAATAATCTTACGCTCTATTTCACATAAAATATTAGAACTTCCAATTTTAGGAGAACCTAGATTAGTCCTGAAATCATCTCGATAAAAAGTTACATCTAAAATACCTGAAGATAATTTTACTCCCGAAATATCTTCAACTCTTTTCAGTAAACGATTAGCTAAAAACTCACCCCTTGTACGAATACCTATCAAAACAATTTGTTTCAAATCCATATTCTTTTCAATAATCTCATGAGCTAAACGAACAATTGTACGTTCTATTTCTTTACAGTCTAATAATTTTGACTTTATTTTTTCCATAATGTTTATATTTTAATGAATTCCTAAAACTGACTAGGCAGGCTATCCTTTCCCATCTCCCGGACAGAATTAAAGGAATTTCTATTAGTGAATATACATTAATTTACATTTTAATATATATTAAATCAAAATTCTTAGAGTTTAATACTTATCTTCAACTTAATTTTATATTAGTTTTTTTTAAAAAATATGAAAAAATTAATTGACAAATACATCCTTTTACATTTTCTTACAAAGTCATCAATGACTATGATTATATTTCTAATAATTTTTTTATTAGTTGACGTTGTAGAAAACCTAGATCATATAATAGATTCAAATATTCCTACATCTGAAATATATAAATTTTACTTATTTGCCATACCATGGTACTTTAGCCTCAGCCTTCCTATGACACTTTTGTTAGGAACAATCTTTACAAATACTACACTTCAAAAAAATAATGAGTTAACCGCAATAAAATCTGCCGGAGTAAGCATTAAAAGAATTAGCATACCCTTAATCATCCTTGGAATACTGTTTAGTTTTTTTTCATTTTATCATGACAATACCTTGGTTAGCAATTTCCAACAAAAACGTAATGAGATAGGCATAAAACACAACATAATACGCTCGAAAAAAAATAAAATAAAAAACAAAAATATATATAGACAAGAAACATCTAATTCCATATTAGGAATATCTAGATTTAATTTTAGAAAAAATTTAGCCCATGACATTTCAATAAAAGAATTTAAAGACGGGAAATTAATTTCCAGGTTAGATTCAAAAAAAATGAATTGGGACAAAACAAAAGAAATATGGAGATTAGACGAATTTGATTTTCGTTATTGGAATGGCATAGATTTTTCATTTCAAGAATCAAAATATGATACAACTATTAAATTAAATTTTACACCATTAGATTTAATGCA
>CAZQYT010000127.1:0-4720 GCA_964597475.1 uncultured bacterium
AATTGTCAATCTCATCCTAAAGGAAATTATTGTGTACCTAAAAAGGGCGATATAATGCCCCGCTTTGAAGCCATAGACCAGTTTGGTGAAAGTGTAGATCTTTATGATTTTGCTAATCAAGGTAAAATGATATTAATAGAATTGTCTGCGGCATGGTGCTCCCCATGTAATGATTTTTCTAGTTGGCTTGCAAATAATGATAAAAAAATAATGGAAAATCGTTGGTGGAAAGATCGCTATTTACCCATAAGAGACATGATAGAAAATAAAGAAATATTTTTAATAAACTTTATGTATGAAGGCACTGATAAAGCAAATAAAACAACAGCTACTCCAGATGATGTAAAAATATGGTATGAAAAATATCCAGATCCAAATGTTCCAGTATTAGCTGATGAATATAGATTCATACATAGCTGGGTAAGGCCCACTGGACTACCTTGCATTTTTTTAGTTGATGAAAACATGCGTCTAATTAATTATACAAACAGAGGACTTAATGATGCATTTTTATACCTAACTGAACCGCCAAAATAAGAATTAAAAAATGATTTCCATTGATAATTTGAGGACAAGTTTAAATACAGAATTCTTGGGTCGTCAAATCAAATATATGGAAGAAACTCCTTCTACTAATGAAGATGTATGGATTTTTTTTCAAAAAAATTTTCCAGAAGGTACTCTCATCATTACAGATAACCAAATAAATGGAAAGGGTCGTCGAAGTAGTAAATGGCTATCAACATCTAATAAAAGTTTAACCTTTTCATTTTTATTATTACCAAAGAAAAATTTGGAAGATTTAAGTCTTCTACCATTATTGACAGGAATTAGCATAATTCAAGGCATTCAAAATATTACAAAAATACAACTTGGATTAAAATGGCCTAACGATATTATGGCAGATCAAAAAAAAATAGGTGGAATATTAATTGAAAGCAATACAAATAATGAAAAGTTAGGGATAGTAATTGGCATAGGAATCAATGTAAATGAAAATGAACACGATATTCCAATTGAAATACGCAATAAAGCATCTTCACTCCATGTTTATTCTGGAAAAGAATTTGACCTCGCCCTTATCATATCTAGTATTTTAAATGAATTTGAAAATCTATATCTTAATGACTGGTCTCAAATTACTACTTTATGGGAACAATATTGCATACATCAAAATAATGAGATCGTATTTCATGATAATGAAAAAAAAATTCAAGGAAAATTTATGGGAATTACAAATTCAGGATATGCTAAAATACAATTAAATAGAAAAATGAAAACATTTTCTTCAGGAATGATAGTTTTATGAAACTACTTGCATTAGATATTGGCAATACGCACGTAACATGTGGAATTTACGAAAAAAAATGGGTGGAAATAATAAGGATACCTTCAAATTTAAATTTTTGGGATTCTTTCTCAAAAATAAAAAAACATGAGATTTCTCATGCAGCCATAAGCTCTGTTGTTCCAAAATTAAATTCCATATATGAAGAAGCAATTCGAAATTTATTTAAGTTAGATCCATTCATAATTAACCATGAAAATTGTGGAATTAAACTGCTAGTAGATAAACCAAATGAAGTTGGAATTGATAGAATTTGCAATACTGCTGCTATCAAAAAAAATAATTTTCCTACAATAATAGGTGACATTGGCTCTGCAACAAATTATGATGTTGTCAATGAAAATGGTGCATTTATAGGAGGAGCAATATCGCCGGGCATAAAAACTGCAGCAAATAATCTTTTCAAAAAAGCAGCCTTATTACAAGAAACTACATTTATAATTCCACCTTCAACAATTGGTAAAAACACAAAAACAAATCTTCAATCAGGAATAATGTTTGGTGCAATTGATGTAATAGATGGCATGTTTAAAAGAATAGAGACAGAATTGAATTTAAAAAATGTCAATAAGATTATTACAGGTGGATTTGGAAAACTTATTTCACCTCATTTAAAAACTAAACATAAATTATTACCACACCTTACATTAGATGGGATTCGCAGAATTTTTGAAAATTCAATTTAATATATCAGGCTGATTGTAATTTTTGTTTATTTTTTGATTCTAAAAATTTTTCTTTTTGATCTTTAAAGTATTGATTGTCAGGTTCCATTGATATAGCACGATCAATGGATTTAATTGCATCATTAAATCGTTTTAATTTCCAAAAAATTTCTGCTTCAGTATCTATTATGTTTGCCTGTTTAGGATCATTAATTGTTAGAACTATTGCTTTTTGAACTTTAACCAAGGCATCCTCTAAATTAATTTCTAATTCTGCCATTCTCCAAGCATATGAATTCAGGACACTCGAATCATCTGGGAATTTTTCTATCCTTTCACGCTGAATTAACAATTCTTTTTCTAATTGACCTGAATCTACATAATGAAAAATCATCTTTCTATAAGCCATTAATTGGAATTTTGAATTTAAATTATTTTCTATGTATTTTTTCAAAGCAAACTCATTACCATTATTAAATGCATGAGAAGCTAAAAAAAATCGCCCTTTAATATGGTAATCAGATTCTTTATCAGAATATTCTTTAATTAATATTGAATAATATTCAGCAGCTTTTTCATCTTCCTTACGATCTTCATATTTCATTGCAATGGCTGCAATTATTTCAGAATTTTTTTCACCTCCTTCATATCTTGCCAAAAAATCATTTAAGGTATTTCTTTTTTCAGCAATATCTTTAATTCTAATTAAAAATTCTGCAGGAGGTAAAAAGCCTATGATTCTATCAACTTCATCCCCCATATTATTTAAAAAAACCAAATGAGGAACACCTTGACACCTATACTTTTTAAAATATTCATAACCAACATCTTCGTTTGCATTATATTTCAAACTAATGAAATTTTCCTTGGAAAAAGATTGTACTTCTGGATTTCTTAATGTTTCGACATCCAGTCGAATACATGCACCTCACGTATTAGTATAAAACTTAACCATGATGAGCTTTGAATCAGCAATTTCCATGGCTTCTTCCAAGCTGCCTGAATACCAATCATATTTTGAACCTTGACATGCAATAAAAAATGTCAAAGAAATTAATAATAACATTTTTTTCATGAAAAAATCATTCAAAATCAATTAATTCCACTTCAAAAACTAAGGTTGAATTTGGAGGAATCTTACCCATATTCCTTGATCCATAACCAATATCAGGAGGAATTATCAAAGTTCTTTTTTCTCCTTTACTCATTAAAGAAAGAGCCTCATCCCATCCCTTGATAACTCTGCCTTGTCCCAATTGAAAGCTAAAAGGGCGCCCTCTATCATGAGAACTATCAAACTTTGTCCCATTTTCTAATATCCCAGTGTAATGAACTTTTACTATCTGACCTGTAATTGGTATTTGACCATTTCCTTCTTTATGAATGATCATTCGCAAACCTGACTCCGTTACTTCTTCTTTGCCTGGTAATGAAAAATCAGTATCTACAAACTTTTCCTTGATTTCAATAAGCTCTACGTCAAATAATAATGTAGAATTAGGAGGTATGGTCCCCATATCCCTTGATCCATAACCTAATTCAGGAGGAATAATTAACTTTCTTTTTCCTCCAGGTTTCATGGAAGCAACTCCTTCATCCCAACCTTTAATTACCCTGCCAACACCAATTGTAAACTCAAATGGCCTATCTCTATCAACAGAGCTATCAAACTTTGTTCCATTTTCCAATGTACCAGTATAATGAACTACGACTTTATCACCAGTTTTTGGATTATTGCCCTCTCCCATCACTTCATCAACATATATTAAGCCTGAAGATGTTTTGATTTCCTTACCCAAATTTGATTCTTGTTTAGATTTCCCCATTTCACCCGTGATTGCTTCTTCTTTTTTTTCATATGGTTTATGACATGAAAATAAAAATAATACTAATAAAATGTTAATGTATTTAACCATTAAATATCTCCTTAAATGATATCATAAATTATCATGCATTTAGATAAAATTAATTATACTAATTTTTTTTCATCAATATATTTTTGTGACTTATGTCACAAAAATATATAAAATAAATATTTTTACAACGAGAATTAACATAAAAATATTTTCTTATAAGTATATTTTTTTATTCTAAATTATGAAATTGTTTCTTAAATTCAGGTATAACTTTAAATAGTTATTCCCGTCTTATTGGGAGGAGAAATTAAATTTACAATAAAAACATCAGCCAGAACTAGGTTGAAAAATATCATAAGGAGGAGACATAATGCTTCAATCCATTCAAGCATGCATAATTACAATAATAATTACTACATTTTCATTTGCAGATGTCATCATGACAGAATTAACGGATCCACAAAATTCTTCAGATGCAGGCAGATATGTAGAACTACACAATAACGGAAGCTCAGATGTCGATCTATCTTCTGGCTGGATAATTCAAAGATGGACAAACGGTAATGCCGATCCAACAGCATCGAGCATAATAGGTTTGACTGGCACAATTGCAGCTGGTGGTTTTTACATCATTTGCAATGATGCAGATAAATTTGCAACTACATATGGATTGCCATGTGATCAAGACATTGGTACTGGTGGTGGTGCGGATAGTAATGGGGATGATAATATAGCCATTCTTGATCCAACTGGTGTAATTGCAGACATATTTGGCGTTCCTGGTGAAGATGGAACTGGAACTGGCCATGAATTTGAAGATGGACGTGCTGAAAGAGCTGATTCAAATACAT